>NZ_VRYY01000195.1 GCF_015731765.1 Nitratidesulfovibrio oxamicus | reverse complement strand
GGCCCGGCGCGGCCCCGGCGGGCGCCTGACCCGCGTGGCCGGGGCACTGGCCGACATCACCGACCACAAGCAGGGCGATGCCATTGCGGGCATTCTGTTCCACATCGCCAACGCCATCAACGAAACGCGCGACCTGGACGAACTGTTCCTGTCCATCCACGCCGCCCTGCGCCGCCACGTGCAGGCCCCCAACTTCTTCATCGCCCTCGTCAACGAACCGGAAGACCGGCTGGACTTTGCCTACTTCGCCGACGAGCGCGACGCCCGCTACAATCCGGTGGAGCACATTTCCGACCCCGCCGTGCAAAGCCCCACGCTGGAGGTCATCCGCACCGGCAGGCAGGTGCACCTGCACAGCGACGACATCGAGGCGCGCCCGGTGTTCGGGGCGCGCCCGGCGGCCTGGCTGGGCACCCCGCTGCGCTCGCGCGGCAAGGTCATCGGGGCCATGGTGGTGCAGCACTACGAGGATTCTGAATTCTTCTCGGCCCGCGACGCGGAATTGATGGTGCCGGTGGCCGAACAGGTGGCCGTGGCCATAGAACGCAAGCAGGGCGAGGAAATGCTGACCCATCTCGCCCTGCACGACCCGCTGACCGGCCTGCCCAACCGCGCCCTGCTGCTGGACCGCATCGAGCGGGCCATCCAGCGCCGCCGCCGCAACGACAGCTACCGTTTTGCCGTGCTGATGCTGGACCTGGACCGCTTCAAGTTCATCAACGACAGCCACGGCCACACCACCGGCGACAACCTGCTGGTGGAAGTGGCCCGGCGCATGCGCCCGGTGGTGCGCGGGGGCGACACCGTGGCCCGGCTTGGCGGCGACGAGTTTGCCCTGCTGCTGGAAGACGTGGACTCGCCCCGACGCATCGTGCAGATCACCCGCCGCCTGCTGGCCGCGCTGGAGCGCCCGGTACGCATGGGCGCCAAGGTGGTGCGCACGTCCGCCAGCATCGGCATGGTGCTGCACACCCGGGGGTACGATACCGCCGACGCGCTGCTGCGCGACGCGGACATCGCCATGTATCAGGCAAAGGCCCAGGGCAAGGGGCGGTTCCGGGTGTTCAACCAGTCCATGCACCGCCACACCATGGAAATGATGACCCTGGAAGGCGACCTTTCCATGGCCATGCGCCGCAAGCAGTTGTACCTGGAATACCAGCCGGTGTTCGCCGTGGACGGCGCACGGCTGCTGGGCTTCGAGGCGCTGGTGCGCTGGCGGCACCCCACCGAGGGCGCGGTGCCGCCCGCCCGGTTCATTCCCATGGCCGAGGAAACGGGGCTGATCCTGCGCATCGGCCAGTGGGTGCTGGAACAGGCGGCGGCCACCCTGGCCCGCTGGCGGGCAACCCTGCCCGGCGCGCGCAACCTGTACGTTTCGGTGAACCTGTCGGCGCGGCAGGCATCGCAGCCCAACCTGACCGGGCGCGTGGCCGGCGTCCTGTCCGACACCGGACTGCCGCCGGAAGCCCTGAAGCTGGAAATTACCGAAACGGCCATCATGAAGGATCCGGACGGCGCGTTGCAACGGCTGGAAGCCCTGCGCAGGCTGGGGGTGGGCATCGGCATCGACGACTTCGGCACCGGCTACTCGTCCCTGGCCTACCTGCAACGCTTTCCGGTGGATACGTTGAAGGTGGACCGTTCGTTCGTGTCTGCCGTGGCCGGTGATGCGGAAAACCGCGAGATAGTGCGCACCGTGGTCACCCTGGGCCGCAGCCTGGGCCTGCATGTGGTGGCCGAAGGGGTGGAGACGGCGGAACAGTTCGCCATCGTGGCGGAACTGGGCTGCCACTCGGTGCAGGGGTACCATTTTTCCCGCCCCGTTGCCGAGGACCGGGCCGTGGCGTTCATCGCCGCCGAGGGCGTTCCCGCCGCTTCGGAAGGCGCGGAGGATGCCGACGGACCGAAAGATTCCAGCAAACCGGAAGATTCGAACAGACCGGAACAAGCCGGAGCCGGCGGCCACGCCACGCCCGAACCGCGCTGACAGGCTCTCCCCGGCTCTCCCCGACTCTCCCCGACTCTCTCTGACTCTCTCTGACAGGCGCTCGCTCACCGGCCATGCGCCGGACAACACGCCGAGGAATACACCATGACAGCACCACGCATCCTGCTGACCAATGACGACGGCGTGCACTCGCCCGGCCTGCTGGCCGCGGCAGAGGCGCTGCACCCTCTGGGCGGGGTGGACGTGTTCGCCCCGCTGCGCCAGCAGACGGCCATGGGCCGGGCCCAGACCGGCGACCGCAACGCCACCCTGCAACAGGTGGAACTTGCCGTGGCGGGCGCGCCGTTGCAGGCCTGGGCCTGCGATGCATCCCCTGCGGCCACGGTGGGCCACGGGCTGAAGGTGATGCCCGGCTACGCCCCCGCGCTGCTGGTATCCGGCATCAACTATGGGGAAAACCTGGGGGCCAGCATCACCAGTTCCGGCACGGTGGGCGCCGCGCTGGAAGGAGCCTGCCGAGGCATTCCGGCGCTTGCGGTATCCATGGAAACGGGTATCGAATCGCACCACGCCTACACCGAGCAGGACTGGAGCACGGCCATGCACTTCCTGACGCTGTTCGCGGGCATGGTGCTGGAGCGCGGCCTGCCCGGCGACGTGCACGTGCTGAAGATAGACGTACCCACCGGGGCCACCCCGGATACCCCGTGGCGGCTGACCCGCCTTTCGCCGGACATGTACTACGCATCGCGGCTGGCCGCCCCCTCGCTGGGCAGCAGGCTGGGCGACGCCACCGTGACCAAGGGGCCCGCCCCCGGCGAATCGCCGGAAACCGACGTCTACGCCCTCAGCGTGGACCGGGTGGTCTCGGTAACCCCGCTGACCCTCGACTTCACGGCGCGCACCGCCTTCGGCGACATCCGCGCGTGGCTGGACGGCGGACGATGAACTGGCCGGGGCCATCCTGCGGACAACAAAAAACCCGGACCAGGATCCGGGTTTTTTGTTGTCCGCGGGCGGTGGCACAGCCACCGCGAAAAAACGAAGGTGCAGTTTCCAACTCAGGATTTTCGTTCGTTGGCAAGGAAAACGAGCCTGCCATGAGGAAGCATGCGGCAGCCGTTATGCGAGCCCTCGAGGATTACGGATGGCGACCGCAGCGCGCTCTTGTCGTATTTGACCGAGCCTCAGCCATTAGACGAGCTTGCGTGTCTTGCGGATGGGGACAGCAACGCTATGGCAGGCGAAGTTTGGCATGGCCAACGAGCGAAAGGACCTTTTGAAAACAGTCCCTAGCAGACGCAGCGCAATACCTTCAGGCCTTCCTGAAAGAGTATTTCCACCTTGTCGGGGCGCACCACGGCGCGCACTTCGCCGGGGCCGAACACCGGATGGTCGATGATCTCGCCCACTTCGTAGCTTTCGCTCATGCTGTACTTGCGATTGTTTTCCGCCGGGTTGCGGGTCATGGCCACCTTCCAGGCCACCTCGGTGGCCTCGGCGTCGCGCGCGGCCCTCTGGTTGGCGCGGGTGGCGGCGGCCTTTCGGGCGGCCTCGGAGCGGGAGTTGGAAACGTCCACGGCCTCGGCACGGGTGGCACCCGCACGCACCTTGCGCACGGAGGGCGCGGCCTTGCGCGGGGGGTCCTTTTTCAGGGGACGGTATTTGTGCACCGAGCCGCAGGCCCGGCATTCGACCTTCACCACTTCACCGCCGACCATGGCCACGATGACATGACCGGTAATGTCGTTGCATCGTGTGCACTTGGCCTCGATGATCGCCCCGGCGGCAAGTCCTGTACTGCGCATCAACACACCTTTCGCTTGTCGGGTGGCGCGGGCGGCCCGGCAGCCATGCCGCCAGGCGTTCGCGCCGTCCCGGAAAAGAATGAATCCCCCCGCATCCGTTGGCCGTCCATCCCCGACAAGGGAACGGAGCGACACCCGGCGGGGTGCATGCCCGCATCCGTGTACCCCGCAACAATGCGCCGCGCGCCGACCGGTTGTTCCCCCTGACGCGTCCTGCATTCCGCGACGCGTCCGCAATATCCACAGACGGACGACGCACTGCCCCCGGACGCTCGGTCCGGGCGCGGCGGGCATCGGCCCGTGGACGCAACTGTTGGGGATTATGGAAAACCGGCGGCATGGCCGTGGCAAAGCATCCACCGCCGCAAAAAAACCACAGGTTGGCACCTGTGGTCGGGCGGGGTGTTGCGGAACGGCATCCTTACCCCCGCAGGACGGCGAAGGCAAGCCCAAAAGGCACTCGCCGGGCGCTGCCGGGTGGCCGACCGTCGCGGACGGGACATGAGACGAAGGCAAGGCGGACGCCAGCCGGAAGCCGCCCATACCCGGACAGCCCCGGCCTGCCGCGCAATGCGCGTCGGCCCGGCTTCCGCAAGGCGCACCCCGCCGGCACGCCCTTACGCAATGCCGTGAATGATGGTACACACGCCCCCAGCAACGCACCCGCGCCATGCGCTTTTTTCCGGAGCATAGCCGCCATGATCACCGCCATCACGCCCCCCCCGGATGCTGTCCCCGCCATGGGCAGCCTGCGCGTGCGCACCCTGCACCTGGCGCCGGACTGCACCATTGCCGCCGTGCCGCCCGGTACGGAAGCGCCCGTGACGCCGAACGGCGCCTGCCCTCGGGCGTCCGAACCCGCCATGGCAAACGGGTCGGACGCATCCGCTCCCGATGCCGTGCGAC
>NZ_VRYY01000194.1 GCF_015731765.1 Nitratidesulfovibrio oxamicus | reverse complement strand
CCGATCTCGCCACCGCCGCCCGCGTGGCCGCCGCCTGCGGGGTAACCGACATCCGGGCCGACCTTCTGCCCGCCGACAAGACCGCCGCAGTGGCCGCGCTGGTGGCCGAAGGCGAACGGGTGGCCATGGTGGGCGACGGCGTCAACGACGCGCCCGCGCTGGCCACCGCGCACCTTGGCATCGCCATGGGCGGCATCGGCAGCGATGCGGCCATCGAAACCGCCGACATCACCCTGATGTCCGACGACCTCGGCAAGTTGCCGTGGCTGGTGCGGCATTCGCGCCGCACCCTGGGCGTCATCCGCCAGAATATCGGCTTTGCCCTTGGGCTGAAGGCGCTGTTCCTGGGCCTTGCCGTGTTTCAGGTGGCCAGCCTGTGGATGGCCATCGTGGCCGACATCGGCGGCTCGTTCCTGGTGATCATGAACGGCCTGCGCCTGCTGCGGCCCAAGGCGTAGGAAGGTGCCGCCCGGCAATGGCCGGGCAGGATGGCAAATCAAAACGCGGGGCGGACGGTCGCCCCGCGTTGCGTTTTTGTTGCGGGCAGGATGCAGGGAAGGGCGGTCAGGCCGTCACGGCGGCGAAGGCGGCACCGGTAAGGGCTGCCAGATCGGACGGGGAGAGTTCTATTTCCACGCCACGGCGGCCCGCGCTGACGTAGATGGTGGGATATTCCTGCGCGGAAGCGTCGATGACCGTGGGCAGGCGCTTTTTCTGGCCCAGCGGGCTTACGCCGCCCACCACGTAGCCGGTCACGCGCTCGGCCACGGCCACGTCGGCCATGGCGGCCTTCTTGGCGCCCACCACGCGGGCCAGCTGCTTCAGGTCCAGCTGGTGCAGCACGGGCACCACGGCCACCACCAGGCCGTCGCCTGCGGCCACCACCAGGGTCTTGAACACCCGGGCCGGGTCCACGCCCAGCTTGTCCGCCGCCTCGCGGCCATAGGATTCCGCCGCCGGGTCGTGGGTGTATTCGTGAATGGTGTAGGCGATCTTGGCCTTCTTGGCGCGGTCGATGGCCGGGGTCATGCTTCCTCCCTTGGGGACAGGCCTTCGGAGCGGACGATTCGGACCGCGTGGGCGGGCATGGCGGCTCCAGCGGACCGGACAGGTTACGATACCGCGCTTACCCCCGTTGCACCCGGGGCGCAATAACCCGCGCCAGCCCTGCGGCGGCTTTCCCCCGGTCAGCGGTTGCTCGCCTTGGCGGGCATGCCTATGTGATGCGGTACGTCCCTTTTTTTCAGGAGCAGTGCATGAAGCTTTTCCGTCTGATCCTTCCGGCCTCCCTCATGGTGCTGGCCCTTTCCACCGCCGCCCACGCCTTTTTCGGGTTCGGCGGCAAGTACGAAACCGTGCAGCCGCAAGGCGAGACCATCCGCATCAAGGCCGCCGACATCACCCCCACGGCGAAGTTCTACGCCATCAAGGATGGCGGCACCGAAATCCGCTTCTTTGTGGTGAAGGGGCCGGACGGCACCCCCCGCGCCGCGCTGGACGCCTGCGACGTGTGCTGGCGCGAGGGCAAGGGCTACCGTCAGGAAGGCCCCAACATGGTGTGCGAGAACTGCGGCATGGTCTTCAATACCGCGCGCATCAACGAGGTGCGCGGCGGCTGCAACCCGCACCCGCTGGAACGCACCATGGACGGCGGCGACCTGCTGCTGCGCGTGGCGGAATTGAAGGCCGGGGCCAGGTACTTCGCCACCGCGAAGTAAGCCCAAATGGTCCTTCGCCCGTTGGCTGACCGACCCGAAGGGCGCGGAGCGTGGCCGTTGGGCGAGCTTGCGAGCCCCACGGACATCGTGCGCAACGAGGTCAAACTTCGCCCGCCACTCGGTCGAATACGGCATGAGTACGCGTTGCGGTCCTCATCCGTAAAAGTTCGCTTCGCTCACGTAACGGCTAGGGCGCTCTGCGGTCGCCATCCGTAATGCTCGAAGACTCGCATAACGGCTGCCGCACTCCCTCAACGCGGGACTCTTTTTCCTTGCCAACGATCGAAAATCCTCATTTGGGGATAGTCTTGGAGCGGGAGCGAGCAACCCCGCCCGCGAGCACACCATGAACATCCTGACCATTCCGTTGCGCTGCGCCCGCAAGAAGTGGCTGCGCACCCTCTCGCTGTTCTGCATCTTCACCCTGGGGGTGGCCTCCATCGTTGCCCTGCGCGAGGTGTCCGCCGTGGTGGGCGAAAGCCTGGAGCGCAAGCTGACCAGTTTTGGCGCCAACATCATGGTTTCCCCCGCGCGGGAGACGCTGACCGTCAGCTACGGCGGCCTGCCCCTGGGCGACCTGCTGCTGGACGAGGGGCATCTGGCCCATGCCGAGACGGTCCGGCGCATCCGGTCCATCGAATTCAGCGCCAACATCGCCGGCGTGGCCCCCAAGCTGGTGACCATGGCCCGCATCGGCTCGCCCGCAGGGGCGGCCACGCCCGTGGCGCCGTTGCCGGTTGCGGTTGTTGGCGTTGACTGGCCGGAGGAACTTTCGCTGAAGGGCTACTGGGCCATCGACGGCGCCACTCCCAAGACTCCGGAAGGCACGCTGGCGGGCCACGCCGTGGCCGCGCGGCTGGGCCTTGCGCCGGGCAGCGTGGTGGACGTCAACGGCCACGCGGTGACCGTCACCGGGGTCATCGGGGCCACCGGCAGCGACGACGACAACGTGCTGCTGGCGGACATCGGCTTCGTGCAACGGGCCTTCAACCTGCCGGACAAGGCCAGCTTCGTGGAAGTGGCGGCCCTGTGCGCGGGCTGCCCCATCGACGACATCGTGGCCCAGCTGCGCGCCGCACTGCCGGGGCAGGACATCAAGGCCCTGCGCCACGTGGTGGAGCAGCGCATGTACTCCGTGCACTTTGCCCAGCAGCTGGCGCTGGTGGTCAGCCTGGTCATCCTGCTGACGGCCTGCGCCATGGTGGTCATGTCCATGCTGTCCGCCGTCAACGAGCGGCGGCGCGAGATCGGCATCCTGCGGTCGGTGGGCTTTTCGCGCTCCGGCGTGTTCACCGTGTTCGCGTCCGAGGCGCTGCTGGTGGGCGTGGCCGCCGGACTCGCGGGGTACCTGTCCGGCCACGGGCTGGCCCTGAGGGTGCTGGCGCTGCTGCACATGGCCGACGTGGCCCCGCCCCCGTTCAGCCTTGCGGCCCTGGCCCTGACGACAGGCGGCATTGCCGCCGTGTCCGTGCTGGCTGCGGCCTTCCCGGCGTGGAAGGCGTCGCGCGTGGAGCCTGCCGCCGCGCTGGTTTCCCTGTAGCCAACTGCGGCCATGGTCCCCAAATCCTCATCGCGGTGGCAGGCCACGACCGCAGAGACCTTTCCCCCATTTCCAGCCCCGCAAGGTTCGGCCCGTTGAAGAAAGGCACCACATGACCACAGACCACACCGCCCACACCGGCAGCGCCCGGGCCATCATCGAGGCGCGCGACCTTTGCAAGAGCTATCCGGCCACCGATGGCGGCGTGCCCGCGCCCGTGCTGCGCGGCGTTTCGCTGCGCGTGGCCCCCGGCGAATTCGTGGCCGTGGCGGGCCGTTCCGGTTCGGGCAAGTCCACGCTGCTCAATGTGCTGGCCTCGCTGACCCTGCCCGATTCGGGCACGGTGCTGTTCGACGGGCAGGACATCACCCGCGTGTCCGAGGCCCGGCGCAACCGCCTGCGCCACAGTGACTTTGCCGTGATCTTTCAGGCCCACCACCTGATGCCCTACCTGACCGCGCTGGAAAACGTGCTGCTGCCGTTCATGAACGGTCTTGCGCCGGTGCCTGCCGCCATGGCCGAAAAGGGCCGCAGCGTGCTGGACCGGGTGGGGCTTTCCGGCAAGGCCGGGTCGCTGCCGGGCGCGCTTTCCGGCGGGGAGCAGCAGCGCGTGGCCATTGCCCGCGCACTGGTGCGCGACGCCCGCGTGCTGTTTGCCGACGAACCCACCGGCAGCCTGGATACCGCCACGGGCGAGGCCATCATGGAACTGCTGGCCGAACTTGGCCGCGACGGCCTGACCACGGTGATGGTCACCCACAACCCGGACTATGCCCGCCGCGCCCACCGCACCCTGATCATGCGTGACGGCCTGATGGTGGACGGCCTGGCCTGACAGCTTGGCCTGACAGCTTGACCTGACGGTCTGGACTGGCGGGCAGCCCGATCCGGCGGGCTGCGGCGGCGCAGCCGTCAGCGACGGATGATTGTGGCGGGCTTGCGGTCTTTGCCGTGCCGCGCATGCGAAGGGGGGCGTTTCCGCCCCCTTCGTGTTGTGCGCACCCGCCGTTGCGCTGTTCCCCCGTGACGCCGACCGTAGCGCAAGGCCATGCGGTTTCCGCCACCGGGGTGGCGGGCGCATCGCGCACGATTTCAGGCCGGGTGCGACCCCGGCGCGAAACCGTTCAGACCAGATGCAGCGCGGTGATGCCCGCGACCAGCAGGGCCATGCCCAGCCACGCTACGGCGGTGGGCCGCTGGCCCAGCATGGCCCAGCCGCCCAGCGAGGTGCCCAGGATGCCGAAACCGCCCCACATGGCGTAGGCCACGGACAGATCCATGCCCCGCGTGGCGTAGGCCAGGCAGGTGAATGCCAGACCCACCAGCGCCAGCGCCCCCAGCGCCGGGCCGCGCCGGGTGAACCCGTGCGAGCGGGCCAGCAGCAGGTTGGCCCCCACGTCCAGGGCGGCGGCCA
>NZ_VRYY01000193.1 GCF_015731765.1 Nitratidesulfovibrio oxamicus | reverse complement strand
CCCGGCGCGACGGCAGCACGCGCGGTACAGATACTTCTGCCCGACGGGCCGGGCGGCGGATACGCCCCGCAGCAGGTCACGGAAGGCGGCGCGGTCCATGGCGCCGCACAGGGCGGCATATTCGGCCCAGTCGCGCGGCCAGCGCAGTTGTTCCACCAGTTCCAGCGGTTGGGCCAGCGCGGCGTCGATGCCCAGCACCCAGCCTGCGCCGGGCGTGGTATGGCCCCCCGTGAATCCCGCATCCATCTGCCCGCCGAACAGCCGGTCCAGGTCGTCCAGGGTGTGCAGTTCCCTCAGTTCGTGCAGGGTAAGCACGGGCGATGCGCCCGGCCCGCCCGGCCAGTCCGGCATCCCGTTATCCGACGCGCTCCCGTCCCCCGGCACAAGGCTGCACACCGCCAGGGTCAGCGGCTTGCGCGGGCCGGGAGTGCACGTCACGTCCAGTCCCAGTATCCGCACGGGCAGGGTGCGGGCCTTGTGCGGCGCGACGGGCGCATCTTGGCTGACGGGCGCGACGGGTGCGCCTTGGCTGGCTGGCGGTGTGGATTTTTCACGGGTGTGCATGGCTGGTCGCAAATGCAAGGCGGCCCCACGTCTGGTTCGCGGGGCCGCCTTGCGCTACATGCTGAAGAATTCCAGTTCCGGCGCGGCAGGTATCTCGCCCGCCTCGGCCAGCCGGTGGTAGAACAGGCGCAGGCCTTCCATTTCCGGAAAGCCCATGTGGAAGACCAGCCCCTGATAGTATTGGCGCAGTTCCTCGCGGGTCAGGGGGCAGCCCTGCAAGGTCAGGTCGAGGATCACGTCCATGTGCCGTTCGCCCCAGTTGCGGGCGCGCTGCAACAGTTCGCTCGGATCACTGAGAAAACAGCCGGAGGCCGCCGCCGCGCGGCTGACCACCCACACCCCGAACACGAAGGGCAGGCCGGTCCATTGCCGCCACGCCTCGCCAAGGTCCAGCCGGTACGGAAACTCCGGGTGGTTGCGCAGGCGCAGGGCCTCGTCGCCGATGGCCAGGAACGCCTCCGGCGGGTTGCCCGACGCGATGCGCCCGGTGGCCGAACCCACCTCGTACCGCACCGGAAACCTGTAATAGTCGCGGAACAGCAGGCGCAGCAGCGCGGCAGAGGTGTGCGTCTCCGCGCTGACCAGCACCGGCTGGTCGGCCAGGTCTTCCACCGGGCGGCGCGACAGCAGCAGCACGCTCTGCACCGGGCCCCGGCTGCCGATGGCAAGGTCCGGCACCAGCAGGTAGTTCTGCGGCCTGTGCGCGTACTCCACCGAAGAATTGGCCGACACGTGCAGGTCGCCGCGCGCCATCATGTTGTTCAGCACCGCAGGCGGCCCGGCCACCAGTTCGTATTCGTGCGGGATGATGCCCGACTCCAGCGGGTGGTAGATGGGCAGCACGTTAAGGTACCCGATGCGGCCCAGACGCAGCGGACGCGCGCATGACGACGATGTGGTGGTGAGGGTGTTGCTCATTGGTGTGTATTGCGTTTGTATCCCCTGCCGGTCCGGCTGTTTTTGTGCCTCCGGCGGGCAGGGGGCTTTGCCCCCTGCACCCCCGAATGGGGGGAGCAAGGGATGTTGGACGTGTAACGGGTGATGTTCGCTGTCAGCCTTCCCCCGATTCTCTTAATATGTCTCTATATCTCCCCTTCCACCACGGGTTGGGGCGACACGGGGGTGTAGTTCATGGTGCGCTGCACGGGGGTGAACCCGGCGGCGCGAATGCAGTTGTGGATTTCGCGGCGAGAGAGGCTGAAGCTGACGCCTGCGGCGGCCACCACGTTTTCCTCGATCATCAGCGAGCCGAAGTCGTTGGCGCCGAAGTACAGGGCCAGTTGGGCCACCTGCGGCCCCATGGTCACCCACGAGGCCTGCACGTTGTCCACGTTGTCCAGCACAAGGCGCGACAGGGCCAGCAGGCGCAGGTAGGCGGGCGCGGGTTCCGGGTCGCGGTGGATGCCCGTGTGCGCGGGCTGGAAGGTCCAGGGGATGAACGCGGTGAACCCGTGGGTGCGGTCCTGTACCTCGCGCACGGCGAACAGGTGGTCCAGGCGGTGGCGGGGCTCTTCCTCGTGGCCGAACATCATGGTGGCGGTGGTGCGCAGGCCCTGGGCGTGGGCTTCTTCCATCACGCCCAGCCAGCGGGCGGCGGAACATTTGTTGGGCGAAACCTGCGTGCGCACCTCGTCCACCAGGATTTCCGCGCCGCCGCCGGGGATGGAATGCAGCCCGGCGGCGCGCAGCCGGGCGATGACCTCGGCCACGGTGATCTTTTCGAGTTCCGCGAAAAAGACGATCTCGGGCGGCGAAAAGGCGTGGATGTGGATGGCGGGGTAGGTGTCGCGGATCCAGCCGATCATGCCTTCGTAGAACGACAGGGGCAGGTCGGGGTGGTGGCCGCCTTGCAGCAGTATCTGGGTGCCGCCGAGGGCCAGGGTTTCTTCGATCTTTTTCCCCAGTTCCTCGCGCGTCAGCACGTAGCCCTCGGGGTGGCCGGGGGCGCGGAAAAAGGCGCAGAAGCGGCAGGCGCACACGCAGACGTTGGAATAGTTGATGTTGCGGTCGGCCACGTAGGTGACCACGGGCTGCGGATGCTTGCGCAGGCGCACGGCGTGGGCCAGATGCCCCAGGGTATGCAACCCGGCCTCGGCGTACAGCAGGTCGGCGTCGGCGCGGGTAAGGCGCGCGCCTTCCAGCACCTTTGCGGCCACGGCGCGTACGGCGGCGGATTCGGCAAGGGACGAGCCGCCCGGCATGATGGGGGCGTTGGTGGCGTTGGCGGCGGCGCTCATGCCCGGACCTCCGGCGAGTCGGCGTGGCCGGTGTCATGCAGGATGGCGTCCGGGTCGGCCACGGGGTTGAAGTGCGAATCGCGGCGCACCGGGGTGAAGCCGGAACGGCGGATCATCAGTTCCAGTTCGGGAACGGTGAGCGACTGGGCGGAATCGGCCCCGGCGTCGTGGCCGATGCGTTCCTCGACAATGGTGCCGTCCAGGTCGTCGGCCCCGAAGTACAGGGCGGTCTGGGCCATCTTGACGCCCATCATCACCCAGTAGGCCTTCACGTGGGGAATGTTGTCCAGCATCAGGCGGCTGACGGCCACGGTACGCAGCCGGTCGAGGCCCACGTGCTCGCCCACCCGTTCGGGGGGGAGCTTGAGCAGGCTGTTTTCCGTCAGGAAGGGCAGGGGGATGAAGCAGGTGAACCCGCCGGACTTGTCCTGCTGTTCGCGCAGGCGGCACAGGTGGTCCACGCGGTGCTCGAAGGTCTCGATGTGCCCGTACAGCATGGAGCAGTTGGTGCGGATGCCGAGGGAATGCGCCTCGCCCGCCACGCGCAGCCATTCGTCCGCCGTGGCCTTGCGCGGGCAGATGCGGGTGCGTACTTCGGGCGCAAAGATTTCGGCGCCGCCGCCGGGCATCATGGCCAGGCCCGCGTCCTGCAGGCGGCGCAGCACGTCCAGCGTGCTGATGCCTTCCATGGCGGCGAAGTGGGCGATCTCGACCCCGGTGAACGCCTTGACGATGCTCTGGGGGCGGGCGGCACGGATACGGCGGATGACGTCCTCGAACCAGGCAAGGCCCAGGTCCGGATGGCAGCCGCCCACGATGTGCACCTCTGAGAACGGGGTGCCCCGGTCGTCCAGCACGCGGTGCAGGATGTCGTCGGGAGCCAGGGCGAACGAACCGGCCTGCCCGCGTTCGCGCTGAAAGGCGCAGAACAGGCAGCCGTTGACGCAGATGTTGGTGTAATTGACGTGCCGGTTGAGCACGTAATAGGTTCTGTCGCCGTGCAGGCGGGTGCGCGCGTGGTGGGCCAGGGCTCCCACGGCGGTGATGTCCGGGCAGTGGAACAGCGCCAGGCCCTCTTCGGGCGAAAGGCGCGCGCCTTCCATCACCTTTTCGAAGGCGGTCCCAAGGCCCAGGCGGGCGTAATGGGCAGCGTCGAGCATGTGTCCTCCGGTGTGGCGGGACTGAAATGTCTTGAGGATGGTGCGGGGCAGCGTTTTCGGACCGAACAGGGCCCGATGGGACGGGCCTGGCCAGGCAGGCCGGGCTTGTTCGAGCCGGATCGGATCGAATCGGATCGGACCGGACCGAACCGGACGGGGCTTGCATCCCGCTGACGGAAGGCGGAGTATCGACCCGGCGTGGCCCGGTGTCAACACCGTGGACAGGGCGGGGCGATTGCCCGCCGTGGCGACCTTGAGCGATTTCCGTCCCGTGCGCCCGGCCATTTCCCCGTCATTGCCGCACGTCATTTCATCGTCCATTCCCACCCGCCCGGCCATCCGGGCGGCCCCGCAAGGCCGCTTCCATGTCTTCGCAGACCCCGCACACTCCGGCAGATACCCAGTCCACGTCGTCTACCCCGTCGCGCAACCTGTCGCTGGGCATTTCGCCCTGCCCCAACGACACGTACATCTTCCACGCCCTGGCCAAGGGATGCATTCCGCTGCCCTGCGGGTTCGATCTGTTCATGGCCGACGTGGAGGTGCTGAATGGCCGCGCCCGCGAGGGTTCGCTGGACGTGACCAAGCTGTCGCTGGCGGCCATGGCCCACGTGCTGGACGACTACGTGCTGCTCAATGCCGGGGCGGCGCTGGGGCGCGGTTGCGGGCCGCTGCTGGTGGCGCGCGAGCCGTTGTCGCCCGCCGAACTGGCCG
>NZ_VRYY01000192.1 GCF_015731765.1 Nitratidesulfovibrio oxamicus | reverse complement strand
CACCCTGCGCGCCTACCACGACACCACCCTGCCCGACTGGTTCGACGCGGCCCCGGCCCGCGCGCCCGACGCCCCTGACGACGCCCCTGACGACGCGCCTGACGACGCGCCTGACGACGCGCCTGACCACGCCCCGGGCGATGCATGGCCTGCCGCGAACAATGCCCCTCGCGACAGCGCAGGAATAAACGAAACGTACACACCGCACCTGCACGAGTTGCAGCGCGGCACCGTGAACGACGGATCCCCCTCCGCCCACGTCACCCCCTTGCCCCCATCACCCCCATCCCCTGATGTCACCGGCGGCACCGGCAAGGGCGGCCCCTCCGGCAGCGGCAGGGCTTGAAGAGAACCCGGGCACAATGACGGCGGCGCGGCGGGATTTTCCCGTCGCGCCGCCGCATCATTCCCATACGCTCACGGCGCTCCGGCCAGCCCCCTCCGCCGTACCGCCCCGCCGGCGTCGCAGTCGCCGGGCGGAACGGAATCCCGGCAGCCGGGAATTCTCCGTTTCCCGCTGGCCGGGGCTGGCGTCGCAGTCGCCTGGGCCCGGGGGAGCGGGGACAGAAAAAGCCGGAGCGCACTGGACGTTACGCCATGCCCACCCCCTTGCGGGAGAACCCTTCGGACACTTTGCCGCAATTCATGTCGGTCCCCGTGTCGGGATCATGCAGGGCGCGCCACCGGGCAAGGGTCTGCACGGTCAGCACGGGCATGTCCTGCCGCGCGCCAAAGGCACGCACTTCCGGCAGGCGGGCCATGGTGCCGTCCGGGTTGGTCAGTTCGCACAGCACCCCGCAGGGCGAAAGGCCCGCAAGGCGCATCAGGTCCACGGTGGCCTCGGTATGGCCGCGCCGTTCCAGCACGCCGCCGGGGCGGGCGCGCAACGGAAAGACGTGGCCGGGACGGCGCAGGTGTTCCGGCCGAGCGCCAGGGGCTGTCGCCGCCTTCACCGTGGCCACCCTGTCGGCGGCGGAGACGCCGGTGGTGACGCCCTCCGCCGCCTCGATGGTCACGGTAAAGGCCGTGCCGGTGCGGCTGGTGTTGCAGGCCACCATGGGCGGCAGGTCCAGCGCGTCCGCATGGGCGCCGGTAAGGCACAGGCAGACGATGCCGCTGCCCTCGCGGATCAGCAGGGCCATCTGCGCCTCTGTCAGGGTTTCGGCGGCAAAGATCATGTCGCCTTCGTTCTCGCGGTCCTCGTCATCCACGACAAGGATGCCGCGCCCCGCGCGCAGGACGTCCAGGGCCTGCTCGACTGTTGCCAGAGGGGCCAGAGGAGCCGCCTGCGGCAACGGCGCAGGCCCGGCTTGCGGCACGGGCGTGACGGAATGCATGGGAGGGCCGGGGGTTCCGGCCTGAACGGGAGTGGGGGACGGCTGATTCATGGCGCATCTCCTTGGCTGGAGGTCCAGAATCAGGGCGTGTGGAAACGCGGCGGGACGGTACACCCACGGACAACGCACCGATCAGGCTCCGGGGCGCGCATCGCAGCCGCGCCCGCCGGAAGGCCCGCACCGGCACGCCGCAGGAGCGGACATGCCGTCACGCGACACGCCATGCCGCAACCGCACGCGGGATTGCCCACGAGGTCGGCTGGCGTTGCGCCGCGTCCTCTTTCATCCGGACTGTTACCGTCGGCCCCGGCATCTCACCGGGTCTGCTGACCCCGTTCCACGACGGAACGGGCGCTCGCGGGCTCTCCGGCGCGGCAAGCCGCGCGGGAATACCGCCGGTGGGGACTTTCACCCCGCCCTGAGGATTCGGGGCGGATGCTACATCCACCGGGCACGCGATGCAAGCATGACCCAGGGGTGGAGTCGGGAAGGAAGAGGAAAAGGCAACGACGGTGGCGGATGGCGCGCGAAAGGATAACCGCCAGAGCGCGGAAAAGTCGAAAGCCTTCTGCGGGACGGGGGGGATGTCCGTACAGAAGGCTTCCGAAAGGGGGGATCTGAGGTAACACCCCGGACCTTGGGCAGATGGGGGGGGAATATCCGCCAAGGGGTCCGGCACATCAGAGCCTGGGTTCGACTACGGTGGTCGGGGGGGACCGCCGGTATGGCTTGTGTCCCGCAGTCTTCTCATTGTCTAGCAAGCTGTGTGCCACAATGAGGACAACCACTGTCCAAGGTTATTTTCCTGCAAAAACATACAGATACATCAACACCTGAACAGATCCCCTGTAGCGGCCCCCTTGTTCCGGCACCTTGCCGTGCGAATTCGAACGTGCGATTCCGCACGGTAGGGCGTTGCCGCACATGACAACACCGAACCCGCACCGAAGGTAGGGAAATCCCGAGTCCATGTGGACAGGTCCGGCTACTTGGACAGCCGCCGATGCAGGGCGAACCGAGAAATGCCCAGATATGCCGCCGCCCGACTCTTGTTGCCGCCAAAACGTTCCACCGCCTTGCGCACCAGGCCGTCCACCAGTGCTTCCACGTCAAAGGGGGCGTCCGGCAACGTCAGGTTGTCCGGGTCAAGCCGCCACGCGCCGGGCTGACCGGCGGTAACGGGCGTCGGCACCTCGGCCATCGCGTGTTCATCCAGAAAGCTCAGGTGCCGGGCGGTGAGCGCGGGGCCGTCGTGCAGCAGCACGGCGCGTTCCACGGCATTTTCCAGTTCGCGCACGTTGCCGGTCCACGGCTGGCGGCCCAGCAGGCGCAGGGCGTCGGGCGAAAGCGCGGTGAAGTGCTTCTTCTTGCGCATCGCCTCGCGTTGCAGGAACAACCCGGCCAGCACGGGAATGTCTTCCGGCCGTTCGCGCAGCGGGGGAATGCGCAGATGCCCCACCCGCAGCCGGTGGTACAGGTCGCGCCGGAACTGCCCGGCCTCCACCATGGCCGCAAGGTCGCGGTTGCCCGCGCAGACCACCCGGGCCTTGAATTCGCGGCGCTTCACACCGCCCAGGCGGTAGAAGCTGCGTTCTTCCAGTACCCGCAGCAGCTTGGGTTGCAAAGACAGGGGCATTTCCGCAACTTCGTCCAGAAACAGGGTACCCTCGGCAGCCAGTTCCAGCTTGCCGGGGGAGCCCCCGGCGCGGCTGCCGGTGTACGCCCCCGGCTCGTGCCCGAACAGTTCCGCCTCGAACAGCTCATGCGGAATGGCCGCGCAGTTCAGGGCAATGAACGGGGTATCGTTGCCCGATTCGCCGTAGTGGATGAGCCGGGCCACCACTTCCTTTCCGGTGCCCGTTTCGCCCTCGATAAGCACGGGCACGGACGGTTCGTCGTGGAACACGCGGGTCTCGTCCAGCAGCCCGGACATGGCGGGCGATGCCGCCACCACGTCGCCGATGCCGGTCACCTGGCGCAGTCGGGTGCGGGCCGATTCCAGTTCGCGGCGCAGGGTGTCGGCCCGTTCTTCCACGGCCTCGTCCAGGTGCTCGCGCAGTTCCCGGTTTTCCATGAGCAGCGCCTGATGCTCGGCGCAACGCTCCACCACCGCCGCCAGCTCGCGAGCGTTGATGGGCTTGTTCAGGTAATCGTAGGCCCCGCGCCGCAATGCCTCGACGGCAGTCTCCATGTCGCCGTGGCCGGTGATCAGCACCACGTCGGCCTCTGCGGTGGTGGGGTCTTCCTTCAGATGCGAAAGCAGCGTCAGGCCGTCCATGCCGGGCATGCGAATATCGGTGATGATCAGCGGGAACCAGGTGGTGCGGGCCTCTGCCAGCGCGGCCACTGGGTCTTCGAAGGGGGTCGGTTCATATCCGAGGTCGTGCAGGACGAGGCTGAGGCTCTGGAGGCTGGGCAGGTTGTCGTCGACGATCAGTATGCGCATGTACATGTCCTTTGGCAGCGTGATGGGCGTCAAGGGGGCGGCGTCTTCTGCGCCTGCCGCGCCCTGGCGCGGGGCATTCCGCCCCGTCAGTCTGACTGTCGCATTCCGTCCGGCATTCAGTCCGGACGGTCCCCCCCCGGTTTGCCCCCCCAGTCTGGCTCCCGGTCTGGCTCCCGGTCTGGCTCCCGGTCTGGCCCGACGGCCTGCGGCCCGGGTCACGACCCGGTCCGCAGTTTGCCCCCCGGTCCGTTTGTTCGGGCGGCCATCAACGCGTCCCCCCTTCGCAGGGGATACGCTACTTGCCGGTATCGCGCTCCGTCGGCAAGGCCTGGCGCAAGGCCAGGGTGAACGCGGCGCCGGTCATGGGCGGCTCGCCGCCGGACACGGAAATATCGCCGCCCCATGATTCCACGAAGCTGTGCACGATGGCGAGGCCAAGCCCCAACCCCTTGTGCGGATCCTTGGTGGTAAAGAAGGGGTCGAACACCCGGTCTTCCAGGCCTTGCAATCCCGGCCCGTTGTCGGCAACGGTCAGCAGCACCCGCCCCGCCCGGGCTTCTCCGTCCGCAGGGCGTCCGTCCTGCCCTTCGGCATGGCCTCTCCGGTCCGCCCTGTCTGGCCTGTCTGGCCTGCCTAGTCTGTCTGGCCTGTCTGGCCTGTCTGGCCTGTCTGGCAATTCGGAGCGATCACCCGCGCCGCGCGGCGCGGGCCGGTACGCGGCCTCGATGCGGATGCGCCGTTCCTGCCCGTCCGCCGGTTCCCGGGCGTCCAGCGCGTGCATGGCGTTGACCACCAGATTGATCACCACCTGCTCCAGTTGCACCGGGTTGGCGCGCACGGCGGGCAGGTCCGGCGGCAGCACGCGCTCCACGGTCACCCTGTGGGCGCGCAGTTGCGCCCCCACCAGCCCCAGCGCCCGGTCC
>NZ_VRYY01000191.1 GCF_015731765.1 Nitratidesulfovibrio oxamicus | reverse complement strand
GGCCGCCGCACCGGGGCAATCGCCCGCCGGTATGTCCGCGCCGTGGTCCAGCGGGTCGCCGCCTTCGGGCACGTCCATTCCCCCGGCCCTCTCGGCCTGACCGGCGCGCGCGGCGTGCCCCGCCCCCGGAAAGAACAGCGCCACCGTTGTACCGCGCCCCACCTCGGAATCTATCTGCGCCCGGCCTCCGTGGTCGCGCATGGTCTTGTGCACCAGGGCGAGGCCAAGGCCGGTGCCCTTCTTCTTGGTGGTGTAGAACGGCTCGAAGGCCTGCTCGCGCTGTTCGCGGCTCATGCCCGGCCCGGTGTCGCGCACGAACACCCACACCCCACCATCGGAGGCCATGGACGAGATGTGGATCTCGCGCCCGCCGCCGCCGACGGGCAGCGGGCACTGCGACAGCGCGTCCAGACTGTTCAGGACCAGGTTCAGCAAAGCCTGCTTCAGGGCATCCTCGTCGGCCATGACCAGGTCGGGCCCCAGGCTGGTGCGCATGTGCACCCCCAGCTTGCCCGCGTCAAAGCGCACCAGGCTTTCCAGTTCCGCCGCCAGTTGGCCCAGGCTGACCTCGCGCGGCTCGATGGCGCGCGGCCTGGCCAGATACAACAGGTCGGTAATGACCCGGTTCAGCCGGTCGGCCTCGCGCACCATGGTCTGGGCGTAGTTTTCGTCCGGCTGCTTGCCCGCCAGCTTCTTTGCGAAATACTGGGCAAAACCGCGCAACGCCGAAAGCGGGTTGCGAATCTCGTGCGCCACCCCCGCGGCCAGCGTGCCCACGGCTGCCAGCTTTTCAGCCTCGCTCAGGCTCTTTTCCAGTTCGCGAATCTGGGTGCGATCGCGGATGATGACGAGACGGTCGTGTTCCTCGTCGCTTTCGCGAATGGGCAGGGTAAGGATTTCAAGGTGGGCGCCATCCACGGTGCGGTTGGCCCAGCCGGGAGTGGCGCCGCTGTCCGGTCCCGCGATGCATCCGGCGATTTCGGGGGACAGGTCGGCCACGTCGGTACCCGCCAGACTGCCGTCACGGGCCTTCAGGATGTCATGGGCGGCCGGGTTGGCCGCGCGCACCACGTTGTCCTGGGTGATGGTCAGCAGGCCGTCGGGCAGGTTGTCCACCAGCCGGGCCTGGAACCGCTCCAGCACGGCGGCGCGGCCCGCCTGCTCGCGCCGCTTCAGGAAGCTCATGGTCAGCACCCAGATGAACACCGCCGCGGCCAGAATATACGCCGCCTGGAACAGGGCGTTCTGGCGAAAGCCCCGGTACACCGCGAGGTGCTTGGCCATGTCCAGCCCCACCACCAGGAAGGTGGGCAGTTGATTGGGGTCGTCCGGTGCAAGGTCGCCCTGCCCGAACGAACCGGAAGCATGCCCCTGCCCCCCGTCTGCCCCGGCGTCGGGGTGGGCCTGCTCGCCGTCGGCCAGTCCGGGGTCGTGCATCAGGGTATGGCTGCGGGGCAGGATGCGCTTGCCATACACGTAGGCGCTGAGCTTGCCGAACGTGGCGCGTCCGTGCCATTCGCCCTTCTGGGCCAGGTCCTGCAAGGCTTCGGGCGGAAACACCAGCGTGCCCCCCGACTCGTGCGTGGGGCGGGATGTAAGCACGCGCCCCCCCTGTCGATCGATGATGCCAACGAACAGCACGTCGCCGCTCTGTTCCAGTTCGCGAAACAGTTCCGCCGTACCGGGGCTGAACAGGCCGGGCCCGTTGGGCCGCATGAAAAGCCCGCGCCGCAGCGATGTTTCCACCGCCTGCAACACCGACCGGGCGGTAAGGATGAGGTGCTGGGTGCCCGCCTCTTCCTGCCGGTTCAGGGTCTGCCCGGTGGAGACGATGAGCGAAAGCCCGATGGTCACCAGCGCCATCACCGCGATGATCAGGGTGCTGCGCTCGGTGTTCTTGTCGGCTATATCCATGAAACGTCCTTGGAAAATCCGTGGAGATGCCCGCGCCCGGTTGCACAAGAAACCGGGCGCGCGGGGATGGCATGAAAACCTCGTGCCAACTCGTGCACAACGTGATTCCGGTCAGTTACGCCAAGTGCATTGCACAAACAATTCAAACCAGCGCCTGCCTGTGCACAAAATTGCACACGGCAAAGAAACGCGCAACCTCATTGCACGTGTGCAACGGCGGAAGGATGGGGGACGGTCGCGGGGGACGCAGAAGAGGTGAAGGGACAAGCAGAAAGGAAAGAAAGAACGGGAGGCGTGCGGAAAGCCGAGCGGGCATCGACCCTGTATGGTTGCGGCATGGGCGGACGGCGTAACGACATGGACTGGCGGCTGCCCGAAAACCAGTCGCCCCTGCCGCCTTCCGATGGTTCGCCGGGCTATTGCCCCGAAGACCGCGGGGATTGTTGACCGTTGGGGGCCGTGCCATTGCCGCGCGCGGCGTCCTGCAAGCCTTCCAGCACCCGCAGCGGCATGCCGATGACTCCGCCCAGCAGATCGAACACGGTGCTGCCAAGGTTGCCCAGGGTGCCGGTGACGATGCCGGTCTGGCGCACGCTGGTTTCCGGCTTGCGCAAGTCGCCGTGAAAGCGGATGGGAAAGGTGGGCACCCGCACCAGCGAGACGTCTGTAGTGTAGTCGATGCGCTTTTTCGCAAGGTCCACCCAGCCCCGGCCCACCATGGTCAGCAGCAGACTGTTCAGGGTGAAATCCTCGTTGTGCAGTACCCCGGTGCGCAGGTAGCCGCTGGCCCGCGCCTCGGAGAACGGGGTCTTGGATTGTTCGGGCGTGCTGGACTTGCCGCGCGTGCTGTAGAAGCCGTCGCGCACCTCGAAGGCCCAGGTGCCGGAAAGCGCGGCGGGCATGTCCAGTTCTGTGCGCAGGGGCCCCTGCACATCCAGCACCAGCAGGGCCTTGCCGCCCACGTAGTCCTTGCCCGCGAAGCGCAGCCCCACCGGCTCCAGGTCGAAGTCGCGCGCGTCCAGTACAAGGCGCGTGTTCAGCGCTTCGCCAGAGGCGGCGCGGATGCTGCCGCCCAGCGTGCCGCCATAGAAGCCGGAGGCAATGGGGCCCACTTCCAGTTGCCCGTCGCGCAGCAGGATGGGCGCGGTGAAGCCGTCGAAGCGCAGTTGCTTGAAGGTGCCGCGCCCCACGGACACGCGCCCGTCGGCATCGAACGCGCGCAGCCACGCATGATGCAGCGGCTCGCTGGAAGGCACGGGCTCCGGCTGGCCGGGGGCGGGATCCGGCGTGCGGGGTGCCAGATAGCGATCCGCGTCGAAGGCGTCGGCGTGCAGGCTGAACCGCCACAGGGGGCGCTGGCCCGAAATGCGTGAAACGGTGCCTGCCACAGGCTGGCCGTCCAGCACCAGCCGGGCGTTGGTCAGGTCTAGCATGTTGCCGGACTGGCGAAAGCCCGCCGACAGTTCCGCAGATCGCAACGCGCCGTCGGCCATCTGCCACGGCGCAAGGCCCAGCCCGCGCAGGGTGGCGCGCGGATTCGGGAAACGGGCGGACAGCGTGCCCTCCCAGGTGGCGGCCTTGCTCATGCCCGTGGCGCTCAGGGACAGGTTGCCCCGGGCGCCCAGCGATTCCACGTCCAGCCGGTCTGAGTTCAGGGTCCCCGCGTCGAAGTCGAAGCGGACGGGGCCGGCAAAACGCGCCTCCACCGTGCGCTCAAGGTCGGTCAGCGCGGGCGGCAGCGAAAGGCGCAACGTTGCGGGCAACCGGTCTGCGGCCACGGGCAGTCCGGTGGCCGTATCGAACTGCAACGGCCCATTGGCCGTGGCTTCCCATTCCGTACCGACGGGGGTGCGCATGGCCGCCCGCCAGGCTCCGGTCCACGGCAGGCGCACCGGGGGCTTGGGGGGCACCTTGCCGCCCGGCAATCCTTGCCCCGCGGCCTCGGCCCGCAGGTCGAACCGGGTGAACGGCTGCCGTTCCAGCGCGCCGTTGCGCCACACCAGCAGAAAGCCGTCGTCAATGCGCGCGTCCAGGGTGCCCCGCATGGAGGCGACCACGGCCCCCAGGCTGTGGCCCTGCCCCCGCAGTGCGGCCGTGAGCGCAAGCTTTCCGGCGGCGGATTCGCGCCCGCTCACGATGACCGCCGGGCGCGCCAGGGCCACGTCGGCGGCGGTGAATTGCAGGCGGTAGTCGTCCACGATGTCCAGCAGGGCCTTTACCGTGCCGCCGTAAAACGAGGCGGCGGTAAATTCCAGCAGCGTACCCTCGCGCGAGGGAGAGCAGCGGAAGGCCAGTCCGCCCACGTCGAACTTCCACCCGCGCGCCTTTTCCGCGCGCACGCGGATGTCATAGCCCACGTCCGGTGTCTCGTCCGCCGCCGCCGCCGGGGACTGCGGCCCGTTCTTCGCTGGCTGGCTGGCCCCGTCTGCTTCTTCCACGGCGGGCGGCCCGGCATGGACAAGCGGACGCGGATCGGCGCCAGCCAGTTCGGGCATCACCCTGTTCACGTCGATGTCCGCCCCGGACACGTCGATGGCGATGACCGGCGCGGCGAAATCTGCCACCCCGCCCGAGCCGCGCAGAGGCATGCCCAGCACCTCGGCGTGCAACACGGGCACGCGCAGCCCGTGCCGGTCCAGCGAAAATTCCAGATGCCCGGAAAGGGCGTCCAGCGCATGCTGCAAGCCCACCGGCAGGTGGCGCGCAAAACCGAACCAGCGCGGCAGGCTGAGCCGCCGCACCTCCGCCGTGCCCCGCGCCGTTGCGTCGGCGGTGCCCAGCCCGCCCAGGCTGGCTGTCACTTCCAGGGCAT
>NZ_VRYY01000190.1 GCF_015731765.1 Nitratidesulfovibrio oxamicus | reverse complement strand
AGCCGGGTGCCCGCCGTCAGCGCGGGCGTGCCCGCCATGGCGTCCTCGCCGCGCAGCATCACGTTTTCGCCGGGGGCCACGGCGCGGCGCATCTCGATGGTGCCCGCGCCCAGTTCGTGGGTGTGCTCCACCATGACCACCGCGTCGGTGCCTTCGGGCATCACCCCGCCGGTGACGATGGCGGCGCAGCGGCCCGGCGCAACGGCAAAGGCAGCGGGATGCTCTATGTCCACCCTGCCGTCGCATTCAAGGTAGGCGGGGTTCGTTTCCGTGGCGCCGAACAGATCGGCGGCGCGCACGGCGTAGCCGTCCATGCCCGCGCGGTCGGTAAGGGGCAGGTCTTCGGGGGCGATGACGTCCGCCGCCAGCACGCGGCCATCGGCATGGTGCAGGTCCACCGCTTCCGCCGCCAGCGGCGGAAAGGCGCGCAAGAGTTCGGTGAACGCCTCTACCGAAAGGACGTTGAAAAATCCGGTCATGGTCACGGTCTGTTCCTTTTCCTTCTCGGGCGCAGGCGGCACCACCGCCCACGGACTGGCCACACGAGGGCACAGCGCGCCTACGGACACGGGTTGGACGCGAACACCTCTCCTACCCCGCGCGGACGCCATGGGCAAGGGAGCCGGCCCGCACAAGAATGTGGCCCCGACAGTTGACACGTTTCCAGTGAAAGACTATTCAATACGCATACGATTTATAAAATCGTAACACCATCCCGGTGTGCTTCGGAAAGAGAGCTACGCATCCCTCCCGCCTGCGCCCCCGTCGTTCCCGCCGACGGGGGCGCGCTGCGTGACGGCGCCCGCGTCCCTGTTGCCAGTCCGATTTGGTTCTGCCCGGCATGGTTCGGCCAGCTCAACTTGACACCTCCATGCCCCCGGCGTAGGCAGGATGCTCCCATTCTCGGAGTACATCCATGCACGCATCCCCCCGCAATGAGGGCCTTGGCGGCGGCACGCGCGGTGTCCTGCTGGCGTTGGCGGCCACCGTCATCTGGTCCGGCAATTTCATCGTGGCGCGCGCGCTGGCCGACAGCATGCCGCCGGTATCCGTCTCGTTCGCGCGGTGGCTGGTGGCCACCTGCGTCCTGCTGCCTTTCGGCCTTGGCCCGTTGCGCCGCGAATGGCCGGTGGTGCGCGCCCACCTGGTCTATTTCTGCGTGACCGGCTTCGTGGGCGTTTCGGTGTTCAACACCTTCATCTACGTGGCCGGACGCACCACCGCCGCGCTGAACATGGCGCTCATCGCCACGTCATCGCCAATTTTCATCATCCTGTTTTCGCGGATGTTCCTGGGCGAGGCGGTGACCGTTCGCCGCCTGGCGGGCCTGGCCACGGCGGTGACCGGCATCGTGGTGCTGGTGACGCGGGGCGACCTTGCGCGCCTTTCCACGCTCACCTTCACCAGCGGCGACCTGTGGATGGTGGCCGCCTCCATGCTGTTCGCGGGGTATTCGGTGCTGGTGCGCAAGCGCCCGGCAGGCGTGGGGCAAACCACGTTCCTCATGGCCACCTTCATTCCCGGCCTGCTGGGCGTCCTGCCCATGCTGGCGTGGGAGCTTTCCACCGGCCCCATGCCCGTGTTCACGCCGCAGGCCGTGATCGGGGTGCTGTACATCGGGCTGGGGGCGTCGCTCATCGCCTACCGCTGCTGGAACCTGGCCATTGCGGCCATAGGCCCCAGCCGCGCGGCGCTGATCTACTATTCCCTGCCTGCGTTCAGCGGGCTGGAGGCGCTGCTGCTGCTGGGCGAACCGGTAACGACCGCCCACTTCGTGAGCGGTGCGCTGATCCTGGGCGGCATTCTTGTGGCCACGCGGGAATGAGGTTCACGCCCCGCCAAGGGCTGTTTCTGAATGAGGATTTTCGTTCGTTGGCAAGGAAAACGAGCCTGCCATGAGGGAATGCCTCAGCCGTTATGCGAGTCTTCGAGCATTACGGATAAGGACAGCAACGCTATGGCAGGCGAAGTTTGACCGCGTTGCGCACGATGCCCGTATCGCTGCTGTCCCCGTCCGTACGGCTCGCAGACTCGCCTACGGCTGGGGCAAGGCTCGCAAGCTCGCCTGACGGGCACGCTCCGCGCCCTTCGGGTCGGTCAGCCAACGGGCGAAAAGACAATTCAGATACAGCCCTAGCCCCGGAACTCGCCCACATCCATCCCCAGCCGCGCCACCATCTTCTGGATGGCCACCCGCGACAGGCCGGACAGCCGCGCCGCCTCGGACACGTTGCCCCCGGTCTGGGCCAGCAGGTCGCGCAGGTAGCCATGGGTGAACCGGTCGGTAACGCGGGCCTTGGCCTCCTTGTAGGGCACCACGCCGCCCCGCGCCGGACCTGTGGCACCCGGCGCGGTTCCACCGGATGCCACCGGACCGCCCTGCCCCGCAGCCTGACCATCGCCCGGCGTGGCCGTAAAACCCGCCGTGCCGGAACTGGCAGGACCACCGGAACTGGCAGAGTCGGCCACCCCGGGCTGCCGGGTCCGCAGCCAGTCGCCCGTACGGCCATGTCCGCCTGCCGCCACATGACGCACCGTATCCATGCCCAGCACATCGCCGCCGCTGAACAGGGTCAGCCTGCGCACCACGTTTTGCAGTTCGCGCACGTTGCCCGGCCAGTCGCGCCCGGCCAGGTGGTCGAGCACGTCGGGGGCCACGGTCTTCTGCGGCAGGCCCAGTTCGTCGCAGGCATTGCGCAGGAAGGTGGCCACCAGCAGGGGGATGTCCTCCACCCGTTCGCGCAGGGGGGGCACCCGGATGGTGACCACGTTGAGCCGGTAGAACAGGTCCTCGCGGAATTCCCGCGAGGCCATGCGGGCTTCCAGATCCTGGTTGGTGGAGGCCACCACCCGCACGTCCACGTTTTCCGTGCGCCCGGAACCAACGGGGCGGATTTCGCCTTCTTGCAGAAAGCGCAACAACTTTGTCTGGATGGCCTGCGAGATGTCGCCTATTTCGTCCAGATGCACGGTGCCGCCGTCCGCCATGGCGAACAGCCCCTTGCGGTCGCGTTCCGCCCCGGTGAAGGCCCCGCGCACATGGCCGAACAGTTCGCTCTCCAGCAGGTGTTCCGGAATGGCCGGGCAGTTCACGGCCAGAAAGGGCATGGAGGCGCGCTGGCTTTGCCGGTGGATGGTGCGGGCCACCATTTCCTTGCCGGTGCCAGATTCACCCCGCACCAGCACCGTGTAGTCCGACTGGGCCACGGTGGCGATGGTCCGGCGCAGGGCCTGCATGGCCTGCCCCTGTCCCACCAGATCGTCCCGTCCGGTACCCAGCGAAACCACGTCGCGCAGGCGGCGGTTTTCCGCCAGCAGGCGGCTGCGCTCCAGCCCCTTGCCCAGCACGCGGGCCAACTGGTCCGGCTCCACGGGCTTGGCCACGAAATCGTAGGCCCCGGCGCGCAACGCCTCTACCGCCGTTTCAATGGAGCCGTGCGCGGTCAGCACCACCACGCTCAGGTCCGGGTCCTGCTCCAGCGCCATGGGCACCAGTTGCAGCCCGGTCATGCCGGGCATGCGCAGGTCGGTGAGCAGCACGTCCACGCGCTGCGCCCGCAGACAGTCCAGCGCCTCCGCGCCGGAGAATGCCTGCGCCACCACAACCTCGGGGAACAGTTCCGCGGCCAGCCGCGAAAGGCCCCGGGCAAAGTCCGGTTCGTCGTCCACGATGAGCACGTGTGGTCGCTGGGGCATCATTCCTCCCGGATTGGGGCGTCACTGTGCGCCGGTTCACCGGCAGCCGGGCCAGGGACAGGGCTGGGCGGGGGATTGGGCGATGCCGCACCCGGCACGGGCAAAGACCGCGACACGGAAGCGGCAGGCGGTACGGGGGCGGCAGGCGGCGTGGGGCATACGGCGCCCACCACAGGCAGGCGCACCGTGAATTCCGCACCGCCAAGTTCGGCGCTGTCGCCCGCCGTCACGCTGCCGCCCGCGTCCACCACCAGACCGTAGACCACGGCAAGGCCGAGGCCCGTGCCCATTTCCTTGGTGGTGAAAAACGGATCGAACACGTCCTTGCGCAGATGTCCGGGCACGCCGGGGCCGGAATCGGCCACTGTGGCCACCACCTCGCCGGGATTTTCGCCCCGCCGCACCCGGATGCGCACCCTGCCCTCGCCCGAGGCGGGCAGCGCGTCCAGCGCATTGAGCACGAGGTTGCTGAAAATCTGTTCCAGGGCCTGCTCGCCCGCCGTCACCGGGGGCAGATCCGGCTCTGTCTCCGCCATGACCGAGGCGAACTTCTTTGCCGCCTGCACCGCAAAGACCTCTGCCACCGACCGCGCCACTCGGGCAATGTCAGAGGGCGCGACCCCGGCGGCCTTGGGCCGGGCGAAGTTCAACAGGTCGCGCAACACGCGCTGGGCCTGGCGGGTGTGCCGCAGGATCACGTCAAGGTCGGCCTGCTGCTGGGCATCGCCGGTATTGCGGCGCAGCAGTTCGGCATAGCACAGGATGACCCCGAGCGGGTTGTTGATCTCGTGGGCGAGACCGGCGGCCAGCTTGCCCACCGTGACCATCTTTTCGCTCTGGCTCACCTGCGCGAACATGCGCTTTTCCAGCGTGGTCTCGCGCACGTAGACCGCCGCACGGCCCGGTTCGTCGGCCGCGCGCGCCAGCGGGTACAGGTTGACCATGAACGATCGCCCGCCGGGCAGCACCACCTCGCGCGATTCCGCCCCCTGCGCCGGGGCGGGGATGCTCACGCCCGCGCGCCCCGTGCCTGC
>NZ_VRYY01000189.1 GCF_015731765.1 Nitratidesulfovibrio oxamicus | reverse complement strand
GGCCACGGCGGATTGCGCGTTCTGGGCCTGCGGGGCGGCCTGCGCGGCAAGCGGGGCCAGCAGCAGCGCGGCGGCCAGGGTGGCCGACGCAATACCGCAGGCGGGGGATGAAAGGAAGGAAACGGTCGACCGGCGCAGGGCGCCTCTGATGATGAGTGTACGCATGCCTGCCGTATAGCATGTTTTGCGCGGCAGGGCGAGGGGGCAGGGCGGCATGTGATGCCGGAAGGCGGATCGGCGGGCCGCACGGTACGGGAGGCAGGCCCGGAGGGCACGTCTCCCGGCAAGTTTCCGGTCGCTGCCGGAAGGACAGTGCGTGAACCTGCCGGTGACCGTCCTCGGCAACGGCAACTTTCCGGTGGGTGCCGTGCCCGCTGTCGTCGGCGGCGGGCATGGCGTTCCCGGCCCTACCCGGCGGCGGTGTCCAGCAGGTCGGTGTCGTCGTGGGCGTAGGGCGGGGCGCAGCAGCACAGCACCAGCAGCGGCACGTTCCCGGTGTTGGCGATGCGGTGCGGCGTGCCGGGGGCGATGTGCACGGTGGCGCCCGGCCCCACGGCAAAGGTTGCATCGCCCAGGGTCATCAGGCCCTCCCCGGCGGTGACGTGGTACAATTCCTCGCTTTGCGGGTGGCGGTGCAGCAGGGTGACGCAGCCGGGCGGCACTTCCGCCTCGGCCAGCGACTGGTTGCGGTTGCCGTGCACGGCGGGGTGCATCAGCTCGCGGATGACGGACCCGTCGCGGGTTACGTAGGGCACGGCGTCGGCGCGGGCGGTGATGGTGACTGCGCGGTCGCCGGGGGCGGCAGGGGCGGTGGTGTTGGGGCGGGGCATGCGGCTCCTTGGGCTGTCGTGGGCGGCGTTCATGGTGCGTGCGTGGGGGCAGGGGCGTTCAGGCGGCGGACAGGCCGCCGCCTGAACGGTCGAAACAGGGCGCCCCGGCCCCCGGTCCTCGAAAGTCCTCATGGAGCCGGGGCGCATGCATCCGGTCGTGCCATCGTCATGCCCCGGTGGGGCACGGCGCGTCAGTACAGCTGCTTCAGCAGGTCTTCCGCGCTCTTGGTGTCGTCGTCGCCCCGGTGTACCGGGTCGCCCGCCGTGGAGGTGGGCTGGGTGCCCAACTGGAACGGCAGCAGGTAGCTGGTCTCGGAGCCCGGCCCGGCGATCTGCCCGGTCTTGCCGTCCACGCGCACCATGACGATGCCGGGGGGCATGGGGAAGTCGTCCGACGGGTACTTGGGCTCCACCACCTTGCGGTAGTCCACGAAGATGGGCAGTGCTGCCCGCCCGCCGGTTTCGAACTTGCCCATGGGCGCCACCTGGTCGAAGCCTACGTACACGGCGGTGACCAGGTGCGGGGTGTAGCCGATGAACCAGGCATCGCGTTCGTCGTTGGTGGTGCCGGTCTTGCCCGCCAGGGGCTTGCCCAGCACCTTGGCCTTGGCGGCCGTGCCGTCCTGCACCACTTCCTTCATCAGGGAGGCCATGATGAAGGCGTTCTGCGGGCTGAGCACCTCGCGGACATCGGGCCTGGATTCGAACAGCGTCTCGCCCCAGGCATCACTGATGGAATGGATGAACCGGCGTTTGGCCACGCGCCCTTCGGCGGCAAAGGCGGTATACGCCTCGGCCATGTTGATGGGCGAAACCGCCACCGCGCCAAGGCTGACGGAAAGCTCGTTGGGGAACGGACCTTCCAGCCCCAGCGCCGTGGCCCGCTCGATGACGGAGGGAATGCCGATCTTCTGGGCCACGCGGATGGTGCACAGGTTGCGCGACTTGGCCAGCGCCGTGCGCAGCAGGGTGGGGCCGTAGAACACGCCTTCGAAGTTCTCGGGCCGCCAGATCTTGTCGGTGTACTCGTTCAGGTACACGAAGGGCGCATCCAGCACCACCGACCCGGCGGTGAAGCCGTGGTCCATGGCGGCGGAATACACGATGGGCTTGAACGACGAGCCGGGCTGGCGCCTGGCCTGGATGGCCCGGTTGAACTGGCTGTCGCTGAAGCTGTAGCCGCCCACCAGGGCCAGCACGTCGCCGGTGTCCGGCTCTATGGACACCAGGGCTCCCTGCACGTCAGGGTACTGTTCCAGCGAAAGCTGGATCACCCCGGCCTGCGAGACCAGCGAGGGATTGTAGCTGGCGGCCTTGCCGTCGGCCCCCAGGGCGGAAACCCACACCACGTCGCCCACGTCCAGCACCTTCTTGGCGTCCTTGACGGCGGGCACGTGTTCGGGGGCGTAGCGGATGTCGGGGGTGCGGCACCAGGCCATGGACTTCACGTCGATGAAGCCCCTGTAGCCTCCCAGGCGCACTTCCGCGCCCTGCGGCACCACCTTGGTCACCAGCGCGCGCGCCCATGCGCCGTCGGCCAGCGCGGCGGGGGTGAAGTTTTCGTGCTTCAGGAAGGCGTCGTATTCCGCGGGCTTCAGCCGTTGCAGCGGCCCGCGCCAACCGTGGCGGTGCGAGGCGTCGTCAAGCCCGGTGCGCAGGGCCTTTTCCGCCGCGGACTGGTGCAGCGGCTCCATGCTGGTGCGCACGTGCAGGCCCAGTTCGTAGATGGCGTCCTCGCCGTAGCGGTCCACTTTCAGGCCCAGGCGCTTGACGTTGGCCTCGCTGAAGAAGTCGATGAGCTGGCGGCGCACCTCTTCAAGGTACCACGCGCCCTCGCGCCAGCCGCTGTCGTCCATGGACCGGTACACCAGCGGCTGGGCCACGGCCTCGTCGTATTCGGCGCGGTTGATCCAGCCAAGGTCCAGCATGCGGTGCAGCACGTACATCTGGCGCTGCCTGGTGGCGTCCGGATCGCGGAAGGGGTTGTACTTCGAGGGGGCCTGCGGCAGCCCGCCGATCACCGCCGCCTCGGCCAGCGACAGCTCGTTGACATGCTTGCCGAAGTAGGTGCGCGCCGCCGCCTCCACCCCGTAGGCGCCGCCGCCGAGGTAGATCTGGTTCAGGTAGATGGTGAGGATCTCGTCCTTGCTCAGGTATTTTTCCAGCCTGTAGGCAAGGATGGCTTCTTTTATCTTGCGTTCGTAGCTTTTTTCGGAGGTCAGCAGCAGGCGCTTGACGATCTGCTGGGTGATGGTGCTGCCGCCCTGCTTGATGGACCCCGCCTGCATGTTCTTGAGGAACGCGCGGAAGATGGCGATGGGGTCGATGCCCTCGTGCCGGTAGAAGCCGTCGTCCTCGGCGGCCAGAAAGGCCTGGGGCACGCGGGGCGACATCTTGTCCAGCGGCGCGAGAAAGCGTTTTTCACGGTAGAAATAGCCCATCACGCTGCCGTCGCGGGCATACACGGTGGTGACGAGGGGGGGGCGGTAGTCGGCGATGCGGGTGAAGCTGGGCAGGTCGTGCGAGGCCCAGACCACCAGCATGGCGGCAAGCCCGGCTGCGGCGGCAATGCCTAGCGCGCCGACGATGCCGAGGGTGAGCAGCAGTTTTTTCATGGGGGTGCGCGTTACAACGTTTCCGGCCCGTCGTCCAGAGCGCCCGGTTTGCCGGGCCGGGGCGGCCTGCGGCGGCCACGGGGGGCGGTGCGGGGATCGGGAATGGGCTGGGGTTTGGGCAGGGGGGCCGCGCCGGTGGAAGCCGGGGCGGCAGGGGCATCGACATCATTGGCTGCGGCGTCAGCCGGGGCGGCAAAGGGCAGCCCGGCCTCGAAGGGGTCCTGCGGGGCCAGTCCCCAGGCCAGGCGCAGGCGCCCGAACAGCAGGCGGACGTCCTTTTCCGTCAGGTGCACGGCGGCCAGCACGCTGGTCAGGGTGCGCCCTTCGCGTACGGCCACGCAGTGGTCCGGGGTGAACAGGGTGATGCGCTCGCCGCGCATCCATAGCGGAAACAGGCGACAGTACCAGGGCCGCACCTCTCGCGGCAGGCGGCAACCCTCCGCGCCCAGAAAGGCGCAGTCGCCCCGCCGGTCAACCGCCAGGCGCAGGTGTTCTCCGTGCAGGGGGAACAGGGCCTCCACGGCGGCTTCCTCGCCGGGGAACAGGCGCTTCATGCCGTCCACGAAGGGGCGGGTGTTGCGTTCGGTGGCAAATCCGCCCACGTGGTCGCACCATTCCACGATGCGCTCCCATTCCGAGCGGGACAGGGGGAAGCAGAATTCCTCCTCGCCTGGGGTGGTGGAGCAGCAGGTGGCCCCTTGCGCGGCGCAACGGGCGCAGGCCGAAGGATCGGGCGCGGGCGCATCCCGCCTGGCATGGGGCCGGGCGCAGGGCTTGCCCGTCGTATCGGGCGTTTTGGGGGTGCGGGGTGCGCGTGCCATGTCAGTAGGCTCCGGAGCCGGAGTTGGGCCAATGGCCGTTGAAGCCGCGCAGCACCACCACCCAGAACGGGCGGCCCGGCTTGCCCCGGTGGGTGGACTGGTAGTGGGTGACCTGCACGGATTCGAACATTTCTTCGAGTTGCGACGGCATTCTTGGCCCGTCACGGCGCACCAGCACGGCGTCCCAGCCCACCTTGTCGGCGGGCGACGGCCAGATGTCGTACTGGCTCATGCGGCGGCCGAAGTCGGCGCAGTAGGTCACCGGCTGGCCGGGGGCGTAAAACGCCAGCGAGGCGGTCATGTCGTAGGCGTCGGAAAAGAAGAACACCCGGTCCGGGTCGGGCAGTTGCCGACGCACCTCGTCGAGATGCTCGCCAAGGTCGGCCCAGCCCTTCAGGCGGGTGGCGGGGTTGTACTGCGGCGGCAGGGGCAGTGCGTCCTGTGCGTGCACCAGGCCGAAGGTCAGCACGCCCAGCACCGCCCACACGGGCACCAGCCTGCGCCACACGGTGGTGCGCGTTCCCGCCGCGAGCAGGGCGGCGTCGCGG
>NZ_VRYY01000188.1 GCF_015731765.1 Nitratidesulfovibrio oxamicus | reverse complement strand
CGGCCACCGCTGCCCGCGCGGGGATGCCCGCCACCCCCGAGGTGCGCAGCGCGGTGACAAGCGCCGCCAGCGATGCGGGCGAACCGGCACGGAACGGTGCCGGGGCGAATGCGGCCATACAGGCAACGCATATATCTGCCGATACACCTGTTGCGCCCGTTGCGCCTGACGCGTCCTTGTCCGCCATGAAGGCGGACGGTGCAAACGCCGCCGATGGAAAGGGAGCGCCCCGCGCAACTGCGGACACGGCGGACACTGCGGACACGGCGGACACGGCGGACACTGCGGACACGGCCCCGGCAGGCACGGAGACGGCGAATACGAACACGGTGGGCCTGCCCGATGCGCCCCTTGTGGCCCAGGCGGCGCAGCCAAGGCAGGCAAACCAGCCTGCGCAGACGGCAGAATCCGCCCAGTCCGCCGAACCCCGGCAGGGCGCCGCGTCGGCCTCTCGGGGCATCCGGCTGTTCAACACCATTGAATTTCGGGGGCCGTTGAAGCATCTGCCCAAGTGGGACCGGGTGCTGAACGTGGACCGCAAGACGCCGGGGCTGATTCCGGAGCGGGCGCTGGGCGGGCGCCATGCCCTGTGGGGCGAGTTGCGGTCCGAATGGCGCGGCCTGTCCACCATGGACAAGCTGCGCAACGTGAATTCCCTGTTCAACCAGTGGCCCTACCGCCTGGACAATGAAGTCTGGGGCGTGGTGGACTACTGGGCAGCGCCTGTGGAGTTCCTGCGCAAGTCGGGAGATTGCGAAGACTACGCCATAACCAAGTATTTCGCCTTGAAGCAGCTTGGCGTGCCCGTTTCGGACATGCGCATCGTCATACTGCTGGATTCCATCCGCCGGTTGGCTCATGCCATTCTGGTGGTGTACACGGGGGGCGACGCCTACGTGCTTGACAATCTGTCCAACGTGGTGCTGTCGCACCAGCGTTACGGACACTACGTTCCGCAGTACTCGATAAACGAAGAACACCGATGGGCGCATATCCCCATCAAGGGTGGCCCGGGCGCCCGAAGAATGAAGTAGGGCTGTTCCCAATAGTCCTTTTGACGGTATTTGGAAGCAGCCCCCGGGTGTTTCAACATTGAAGACTGCTGTCGGGAAATATCCCGGCGACGCAAGAAGCATCGCCCGCCCCGATTGAAAAATCTGTCCAGACCGCGGAGGACCCATGGCAGAGAACAACGCATCGACAGGCACGCCGGACCGCGACAGACCCGCTGGCCGTTCGCGGCTTCTGTGGTTCGGCATCGTGGTGCTTGGGGTTACCGTGGCTGCCGCCACGGTGGGTGCCTACTGGAACATCTCCGACGCGCGGCACAAACTGGAGACGGACATCGCCCAGCGTCAGGCCGTGCTTACGCTGGCCCGCGTGGAGTCCGTGAACCTGTGGCTGGATTCCATGACGGAGCAGGGGGCGCGGCTGATCAATGCCGACCTGTTCCGGCTGTTCGCCTCTGAAGTGAACCAGCTGGAAGGCGACGTGGGCCTGCTGCTGAACAAACCCGGTCAAGGGCCCGGCCAGGACACGGGCAGCGTCCAGCCCGGCAAGAGCGGCGGCAAGCCAGTTGCCCCTCAAGGTGACGACGACATCTCGCAACTGGCCGCGCAACTGCCGCTGATGCGCAACCTGCTGCGCGAGTTCGTGACCTATTCCGACTTCGTGTCCGGGCGCATCGTGAATACCCGCGCCCAGACCTACATTTCCACCGACGCCACCCCCGTGCCGCTGAACGAAGACCAGCAGGCCGCCATCCGCGAGGTGCTGGAAACGGGCAGGATGCGCTTTTCGCATGCCCGTTCCACCCAGACCGGACTGGTGCTGGACCTGTTCATGCCCATCCTGCCGCCCCAGTTCGAGGCGGCCACCGGCGCGCGGCCCGTGGCGGCGCTGATGCTGTCCAAGATCATTTCCGGCAAGGTGGGCGAGTTTCTGGCCGCCTCGCCGCTGGTGGAGAAGGGGCAGGTTTCGCGGCTGGTGCAGCGCACCCCGCGCGGCTTCGAGGAAATTGCCCCCTCGGCCCAGGAAGGGCTGAAGAACGTGCCCCCGCCCGCATTCGCCGAAACGGGCGACCTGCCCTTCATGCGGCGCGCGTCAGTGGATGGCGGCGCGCAGGTGTACTCCACCGGGCGCAAGGTGCCGAACCTCGAATGGTGGACCGTGGAGGAAATTCCCGCCGATCTCGCGCTGGCCCGCCTGGCCGAGCGCGAGCGCACCGTGGTGGGGCTGGCCGTGCTGTGCACCCTGCTGCTGGTGGTCATGCTGGCCTCGCTGTGGTGGTGGCTGGTGGGCCGGGAACAGCGTGAAATCGCCCGCGATTTCAAGGCGCTGTTTGAAGTCATCGACGATCAGAAACAGCTGCTCGACGGCATCAACTCGGCCATGACGCACCCGGTCTCGCTCACCGACGACCAGAGCGTGTTCCAGTACGTCAACCGCGCCTTTGCCCGCGCCGTGGGCCGCAGCCCCGAAGAGTTGCTGGGCATGGACATGCAGGCGGTGTTCGGCTTCGACACCGCGCGCCGCATCACCGCGCCCGACGCTCAGGTGCTCATGGGCGGCGACCCGGCCACGGTGAACGAGGTGGTGTACCTGCAATCGCGCAAGCGGCACTTCCAGATCGCCAAGGCCCCGCTGTTCGGCCCCGACGGCAGGCAGGTGCGCGGCGTGGTTTCGGTGTTCCACGACATCACCGACCTGGTCGAGGCGCAGGAGCGCAACCGCCGGGTGGTGCAGCAGACCATCGACGCGCTGGTGCGGGCCATCGAACAGACCGACCCGTATCTGGCGGGCCATTCGCGGCTGATGGGCATAGCGGCCAGTCTGACCGCGCGGGGGATGGGCCTTGGCGAGCGCGACGTGGCCACGGTGGAAGCGGCGGCCAACCTTTCGCAGGTGGGCAAGATGTTCGTGCCGCGCGACATCCTGAACAAGCCCGGCAAGCTCACCGCGCAGGAAAAGCAGGAGATGGAACGCCACGTGGAATACGCGCGCGACGTGCTGTCTTCCATCGAGTTTGACCTGCCGGTGCTGCCCGCCATCATCCAGATGAACGAACGGCAGGACGGCAAGGGCTACCCCGAGGGCCTGACCGGGGAGCAGATATCCGCCCACGCCCGGATACTGGCCGTGGCCAACGCCTTCTGCGCCATGCTGCGACCGCGTTCGTACCGCCCGGCACTGCCGCTGGAGAAGGTGCTGGACGCCCTGGAAAGCCAGACCGACAGCTACGACGTGAACGTGGTGCGCGCCCTGCGCGATGTGCTGGACACCCCGGCGGGCGAGCGGCTGATGGGTCAGATCGGCGGGCAGGCCTCCAGCGGAACCAGCGACGAGGCCTAGCGGGAACGTGTTCCGCCGACCATGCGGCGGACGAAAACGGCAAAAAAGGGGGAGCGCCATGCGGCGCTCCCCCTTCATGCTGCGCGGCTGTCTTTGCACAGGCAGGCGCGCAGGCTGCCGTCGGGGACCGCCCGTGGCCGACAGCCCGGCGGCAGGGCGGGGTGGCATCAGGCGTTCGGCGTATCGCGCAGCGATGCCACGAATTGCTTGACCCGCGCTTCGATGGCATCGCGTATGGTGCGGGCGGCTTTCATGCGCTGCTCTTCGTCACCGACAAGGGCCGCGGGGTCGTCGAAGGGCCAGTGATGGCGGCGGACCGCGCCGGGGAACAGGGGGCACTGCGTTTCGCCTTCCGCACACACGGTGACCACATGGTCGAACATGCGGCCCTGGCGGTACAGGTCGAACACCGAGCGGGCCGTGGCCCCCGATATGTCGATGCCCACTTCTCGCATGACCTGTATGGCCAACGGATTGATGGAGCCGGGTTCCAGCCCGGCGCTTTCCGCCTGAAAGGCGGCCCCTCCGTGCTTGCGCAGGAAGGCTTCGGCCATCTGGCTGCGAGCGGAATTGTGCACGCAGATGAACAGGACACGGGTGACAGGCATGGCGGCCTCCATTTGGCTTTTTGGCAAAATGGCATTTTTGCGTGACAAAATGGTGTCGCCATGAAAAATGCCGGGGCCCGCAGGCCCCGGCGTATCATTAGGCAATGGATGTGGCGTGCGCCCTGTCGGGTGCGCCATTCGGCAATCAGCACGCCGCCCATGCTCGGCAATTGTCCGTGATCAGATCATCGCCCGCGATCAGGCGCGCATTTCGGCGGTCAGGCGGCGCAGATCGCCCGCCAGCCCGGCCAGGTCGTTCACCGCCGTGGCCGAGCGGGACATGATCTGCGCGGTATCCTGGGCGATCATGTTCACTTCCTCGGTGGACCGGCTGATCTGCTCGCTGGCGGCGGACTGTTGTTCCGAGGCCGTGGCGATGGAGCGTACCTGGTCGGCGGTCTGGTCCGCCATGGTCACGATTTCCTTCAGCGTGTCGCCGGATTTTTCGGTGAGCTCGGTAGAGCGCACCACCGCATCCACGGCCGCCGCAGTGGCCTGCACATTGTCACGCGCTCCGGACTGGATGGAGGCGATGGCCTGCCCCACCTCGCGGGTGGCGCCCATGGTCTTTTCGGCCAGCTTGCGCACTTCGTCGGCCACCACGGCGAATCCGCGTCCGGCGTCACCGGCGCGGGCGGCCTCGATGGCGGCGTTCAGCGCCAGCAGGTTGGTCTGGTCGGCGATGTCCTCGATGACCTGCATCACCCGGCCGATGTCCTCGGCCTGGCGGCCCAGGCCTTCCATGTTGGCGCGCAGGTCCACGGCCAGGTCGCGCACGCCGGTGATGGCCTGCACCACGTCGGCGACCAGGTGTTCGCCCTCGTCGGCCTTGGCCCGCGCGCCCTCGGCGTTGGCCAGATCGGA
>NZ_VRYY01000198.1 GCF_015731765.1 Nitratidesulfovibrio oxamicus | reverse complement strand
GCCATCCGCGCGGCGGCCTCGCGCAGGGGTGTTCCCGCCGCCACGTACAACGGCGCGCGGCAAGCCGCCGTGCCGCATTCTTCCAGCACATCGCGCACGGGGCGCAGCAGCGGGGTTTCCGCAGGCAGCGCGGCAAGGGACAACGGACCGTGCGTGGCCCGGTCCCCTACCCGCACCAAAGGCCCCTCCCCGTCGGGAGGGGCCATGGTTGCCATGGTGGGATCGCCGGTCTTCATGCCTACTCCGCGCCCACGCCGAGGTAGTTGCGGATCTTCTGTTCGGCGTAGCGTTGTTCCGCGTCGGGCTCGGGCCGCAGCACCGATCCCATCCATCCGGCGGCAAAGGCTGCGGGCAGCGAGATGAGCGCCGGGTTCTTCAACATGAAGGGCGCGGCCATGCCCCAGGGCGAATGCAGCACGTCCCCCCACACGGTGGGGCTGAGCACGATGAGCCCCACGGCCAACGTGGCCCCGGTGGCGATGGAGCACACTGCCCCGAAGGTGGAAAAACGCTTCCACAGGATGGACATGAGCAGCGCGGGAAAGTTGGCGCTGGCGGCGATGGCGAAGGCCAGCCCCACCATGAAGGCCACGTTCTGCCCCTTGAAGGCGATGCCCAGCGCCACGGCCAGCACGCCCAGCGCCACGGTGGCCCGCTTGGCCATGCGCACTTCGTCGTCTTCCGTGGACTGCCCGCGCCGGAACACATTCGCGTACAGATCATGGGCGTAGGTGGTGGCTCCCGCCAGTGTCAGCCCGGCCACCACGGCCAGGATGGTGGCGAAGGCCACGGCGGCGATGAAGCCCAGGAACATGGTGCCGCCGGTCACCTCGGCCAGCAGCAGCGCGGCCATGTTGCCCCCCCTGTCAAACCCGGCGACGACCTCCTGCCCCACCAGCGTCATGGCCCCGAAGCCGATGATGAAGGTGAGCACGTAGAAGTACGAGATGAGGCCCGTGGCATAGAACACCGACTTGCGGGCGGCCTTGGCGTCCGGCACGGTGTAGAAGCGCATCAGGATGTGCGGCAGCCCCGCCGTGCCGAACATCAGCGCCATGCCCAGCGACAGGGCGTCCCACGGGTTGGACACGAGGCCGCCGGGGGCCAGCACCTTGTCGCCGTAGCGCGCGGCGGATGCGCGGAACAGTTCCGCCGGGCTGAAGCCGAAGTGCCGCAACACGAAGAACACCATCACGCTGGCACCGCCCAGCAGCAGCACCGCCTTGATGATCTGCACCCAGGTGGTGGCCAGCATGCCGCCGAACAGCACGTATGCGATCATCACCGCACCCACCACCAGCACAGCCGTTTCGTACGGCAGGCCGAACATCAGGTGCACCAGCGAGCCGGATCCCACCATCTGGGCGATGAGGTAGAAGGCCACGGTCATCAGCGAGCCGCACGCCGCCGCCACGCGGATGGGCTTTTGCCGCAGGCGGTAGGCCACCACGTCGGCAAAGGTGTACTTGCCAAGGTTGCGCAAGGGTTCCGCGATGAGGAACATCATCACCGGCCAGCCCACCAGGAAGCCGATGGAATAGATGAGCCCGTCGTACCCCTTCAGCGCCACCAGCCCGGCAATGCCCAGGAACGAGGCCGCGCTCATGTAGTCGCCCGCAAGGGCCAGCCCGTTCTGGAACCCGGTGACGCTGCGCCCGGCCGCATAGAATTCCGCCGCCGAACGGCTGCGCCGGGCCGCCCACCAGGTGACGCCCAGGGTAAAGGCCACGAACAGGAAGAAGAACCCGATGGACAGCGCATTGGGCTGCCCGATGGTGGACGTGAATTCGCTAGCCATGGTGCGCCCCCTTCATGGTCTGGCCCGCTTTGTCGCCGGGCTGCATGCCCGACTGCATGCCCGCCACGATGCGGCGCACCGCGCCGTCATACGACCGGTTGGCCCACCACACGTAGACGCCGGTGAGCGCCGAGGCGATGACGATGATGCCGAACCCCACGGGAATGCCCAGGGTCATGCCGCCGCCCACGGAGGCCTGCAACAGGTCGCGCCGGAAGGCCAGCACCATGATGAAGCCGAAGTAGATGACCAGCATCAGGGCAGTCAGGATAAGGGAAACGCCCCACCGGGCGCGAACCAGCGCCGCGAACTGCGCCTCGTCGGGGTGGTTGTGCACCCGATGCGGCAGAGGTGATGCCCCGTGCTGGGCCGGGGCCATGTGGGTTTGGGGGGCTTCCATGGTCATGTCGGTGGTGCCCGCCGTTTCGGTGATCGTGGCCATGCGTGCCTCCTTGTGGTGTTCCGCCCTTGCCGCGCGCCCACTGTGCCCGTCGCATAGGGGGGCGCGGGCCGGTGCAGTGCCCGTCCGGCGGCGTCTACTCCATCATGAACCATCATGGGCCATCATGAACCATCATGGGCCATCACGCGCCGCCGGTGTCGATGGCTCCGTTGTACGGCCATGCGACTACAGTGCCACATCACTTTCGGTGAATGGCCCTCACACACCCACAAACGCGCGAAAAACGGAAAAGGGGCCGACCAGAGCCGCCTGCGGCGCCGCTTGCCGTTCATCGACGGCGCACGGACGAACGCGGCGCACCTGAAAAGAAATGTACCGCAACATGCCGTTCACCGGCCATCACACACCGTACGCCCCGGAACGTGCGCCATTCGGCCCTCCGCCCCCTCACACCGGCGACAGGACAACAAGGGAACAAGGGCGACAGGAACGACAGGGGCGACAGGGAAGGGCGGCAAGGAGGACGCCCGGTCACCCCACACGCACGGCAACGAAAAAGGGATGCCGCGCCCTTGCGACATCCCCTGCGTCATCTCCTGCAACCAGCGCCGCGACAGTCTTCAGACATCGCCAACGGGCCGCCTCCCGAACCGGACCAACCTTACTGTTCAGACAGCAGCGGCACCGTCTCGTGCAGCGCATCCATCAAGCCGCGCACGGCACGTCGGCGCATACCCGGCACATCGTGCCATGCTTGGGCGTCGCAACTGACGCAACAGTTGCCCCGCTCCACGTCGACGAACAACAGCGTCCCCACCCGCGCCTCAATTTCCGTTCGCTTGCCGTCGCGTGTCACAAGCACGACCTGCACCAGGTCGTACGGATACTCTTCGTTGGTCATGCGTCCTCCTTTGGCCGTTACGGGAGAGGGGTTCCCCCCTCTTATCACATGATGTCTCCCGTTCAAGATGCGTCAGGCGGAACGATCTGACATTGTGCATTTGCGGGACTAGCTGTTTCTTCGGTGCACTACGTGCATATCCATTGCCTTTTTTCCGTGGCGCATACGCATTTGACGCTTGCCCTGCCTCATTGTGAAATAAATAATTACACACATCCTAATGATTGAACAATCAGCCATCGACACAAATGCCGACAATGCATCGGCAGGTGTCTTCCGGCTGCATGCCGTTGGCCTTCCCCCCGCTGCGCGCGTTTTGCGCCACACACAAAAGGCGGCCCCTTCCCGCAGGAAGGGGCCGCCCGTCCAGTCATGCAAAGACCTGCGTGCGGTCACGCGCCCGGTCACGACCGTCCCCATGCGTCTGGGGGCAAGGCCGTTGGGCGCAGCCTTTACGCAACCTGTTTCTTCTTGCCTTCCGGCTCCTTGGAAGGTTTGGCACGCTTGCCCCTGGCCTTGCCGTTGCCCCCGTTTCCATTGTCGTCCTTCTTATCGCCAAAGTTGCGCAGGCCCTCGGCCAGTTCACGCAGCCGGGCGTCCACCTTGCCGTACACGGAATCGGGGGGGTAGTTGCCGTCCGCTCCGCGCACCCCGGCGGGTACGCCGGTCAGCAGCTCGATGCCCTCGTCCACCGTGCGCACGGCCCAGACACGGAAGGTGCCCGCGCGGACGGAATCCAGCACCTCTGGCCGCAGCATCAGGTCGTTGACGTTGGCGGCAGGAATCAGCACGCCCTGCTCGCCGGTCAGCCCCTTGCGCCTGCACACCTCGTGGAAGCCTTCGATCTTCTCGTTCACGCCGCCGATGGGTTGCACCTCGCCCTTCTGGTTCACCGAGCCGGTGACGGCAATGCCCTGCCTGATGGGCACGCCCGACAGGCTGGAGAGCAGCGCGTACAGTTCGGTGGACGAGGCCGAGTCGCCGTCCACCCCGCCGTACGACTGCTCGAAGGCGATGGACGCCGACAGCGACAGCGGCTTGTCCTGCGCGAAGGCCCGGCGCAGGTAGCCGGAAAGGATGAGCATGCCCTTGTTGTGGATGGCCCCGGACAGGTCCGATTCCCGCTCGATGTTGATGATGCCCTCGCGCCCCATGGAGGTGGTGGCGGTGATGCGCGATGGCTTGCCGAACATGTGGTCGCCCATGGCGTACACGGCCAGCCCGTTCACCTGCCCGACGACATCGCCGTCGGTATCGATGAACACGCTGCCCCGGTCGATCATTTCCTGCACCTTCTCCTCGATGAGCCCGGCGCGGTACAGCCGCCCTTCCACCGCCTGGGTCACGTGCGCGGCGGACACCATGTCCGCCCCCTCTCCGCGGGCGATGTACTCGGCCTCCTCCATGATGTCGCGCAGCACCGGGAACGAGGTGGTCAGCTTTTCCCGCCGCCCGGTCATGCGCACGCCGTGCTCCAGCAGGGCGGCCACGGCGGTGGCGTCGAACTGGCGCAGCTTGCGCGCCGTCACGAAGGTCTTCATCAGCTTGGCCACGTCGGTGACGCACACCTCGTCCAGCGGCATGGACGAATCGAAGTCGGCCCATATCTTGAATATCTTCTGCACGTCGGGGTCGTAGTGGCGCAGCATGTGGTACAGCTGCGGCGTGGCCATGACCACCACCTTGACCTCCATCTCGATGGACTCCGGCTTGATGCCCGTGGCAGTGATGAAGTAGTAGGGGTCGAAGGTCTGGATCTCTATTTCCGACGTTTTCAGGGCGCGCTTCAGGGTTTGCCACACCCCCGGTTCCATGATGGCGTCCATCAGGTTCAGTACAAGGTACCCGCCGTTGGCCTTGACGAACGACCCGGCGTTGATCTTGGTGAAATCGGTGCGCCACAGGCCGGAACGGTCCATGACCCGCTCGATGGAGCCGAACAGGTTGCGGTAGTTGGGGAACGATTCCACGATAACCGGCGGACCTTCCAGTTCCGCGTTGTCCACCAGCAGGTTGACCTGGTAGGGGTGCAGCACCGCTTCCGCCGGGGCGGGCACGAACATGCCCATGGGCCCCTGCACCTGCTGGCCCATCACCTTCAGGCTGTCCAGGTTTTCCGCCATGTCGGCCAGCACCGCCTCCACGTGCTTCTGCACCTTGGGGTCGTCGTAGCTGTCCAGCAGCGGCTTGGCGAGGTCGCGGGCCGAACTCATGAACATGAGCCGGTCCACCTCTTCGGTCTTGCGCTTCACTTCCTTTTGCAGTTCGCGCACGTCCAGGAAGATGGCGTCGATCTCTTCCTTCAGGGTCTTGTAGGTTTCCTGAAGCTTTTCCAGTTCCTCGCGCGGAAAACGCCCCTTGGCGGCCATTTCCTCCAGCTTCAGCAGGTGCACCGGCTCGCCGTCCACGATGGGCACGATGTCGGGCCGCTGGATCTGGCCCATCTGCATGTTCACCAGCACAAAACCGGAATCGCGCACCTTGGTTTCCAGGTTCTTGAAGAACTCTCGGGTCTTCCTGTCATGCGCCTCGATGATCTCGTTCTTGCTGGCGATGTATTCCTGGCTTTCGAACAGTTGGGGAATGTCGCGCTTCACCGTGTCCAGGAACGCCTGCACGTCGGCCTTGAAGGCGCGGCCCTTGCCCGCGGGAAAGCGCAGCAGGATGGGTTCTTCCGGCGTCTTGAAGTTGTTCACGAAGCACAGGTCGTCGGGCGTGGCCGCTCCGTTGGCGCCGGTGCCAAGCAACCGCTTGACCATGGACAGCTTGCCGATGCCCACGGCCCCGGTGACGAAGATGTTGTAGCCCTTGCCGTGCATGCCCATGCCGAAGCGAAAGGCATCCACCCCCCGCCGCTGGCCGATGATGTCGGTCTGCTCGTCCACCTCGCCGGTATGGGCGAAGGGCAGCGTTGCGGGGTCCAGCGTCCAGCGCAGCTGTTCGGGCGCAAGGGGAGCGGGCAGCGCCCCGCCGCCCGGTACGGAAGCGGAAGAAGACGCGAAAGAGGGCGCGGATGCAGTCGAAGCCGAAGATGCGGCAGAGGCAGCGGTGCGTTTGGTCGCCTTCTTGGGAATGGTCATGGTGCCTCCTTGGGTTCAACCGGCCCGGCCGGTCCTGACGGGAACGCGGCGCGCTTCGGGCCTGCGGCACTTGGGCATGGTGATGCGCAGAACGCCCTCGTCCAGTTCCGCCTCCACGTCTTCCGTGCGTATCTTGCACGGCAGCATGAAGCGGCTTTCGTAGCGGCTGCTGGATTCACCGATGCCGCAGGTGGCACTTTGGGCGCAGCGCACCAGCAGCACGCTGCCGGTGATGACTATGTCGAGATCTTCGGCGGTAACGCCCGGCAACTGCGCCTCGACCACCACCGCATCGGGGGTGTCGATCATGCGCAGCGCCGGTTCCAGCAGCGGCTGGCAGACCGAGGGCAGGCCAAGACCAGAGCACAACCGGTCGAACATCCGGTCGCTCTCGCTTCTCAGGCGCTGCAACTCCTCGCTTTTCCACAATTTGAAGTTGGCCATGCGGATGACCTCCGGAAATGGGGGGCAAGGTGCGGGCGGGCCGGTGGGTCCCGGCGTGCCTCCCGCGCGGCGCGGCGCGCCGCTGCCTGGGTGGCCCAATCTGCCAGATCGGCCCTATCGGCCAGATCGGCACATGCGAGCCCGGTGGGCCGGGCTGTCTCCGGCAAAAAAACGGACAGCCGGGGCGGTGCCTTGCGGGGCAGCCGCCCCGGCCGGGTTGCGGTTCTCTGCATAAAACGATGGAACGCGGCGTGCCCCTGCCGGGCCGCAGCCGCCTTCCTGATTGAATAAGGCTGCGGTGTTGTCCCGTCCAGAGGGCAGCGGCGGAAGGGCCACCCCCTGCGGGATTCACGGGAGCTGTTTCCGTGGCAGGATTTTCCGGCCCTAGCTGCCGGAGCGCGCCGTAACCTCGATCAGATGATGGCCGAACTGGGTGCGCACCGGGCCGAGCACGGTGCCCACTTCGCCGGTGAACACGACTTCATCGAATTCGGGCACCATGGCGCCACGGGGGAATTCCCCCAGGTCGCCGCCACGGCGGCCCGACGGGCACTTGGAGTGGGCGCGCGCCACCTCGGCGAAGTCTTCACCCGCCAGAATGCGGGCCTTCAGTTCGTTGCAGGCATCCTCGGTATCAACGAGAATGTGGCGTGCCTTGGCTTTGAGCATGAAACCTCCTTGCGAAAATGGCGATTTCGCCACAGTATCGCATGCCGTGGACGGCGACGCAACCACGCCGTCGCACTTGCCCTTGCCCTTCGGCGCTGATATTGCGGGTGAACGCCACGCGGCGCATGCCACTTTTCAAGGAGATCGGACTGATGACTGGTGAACGCACCGAAGCCACCGGGCTGCAAACCCCGGAGGCCACCACAGAAACCGGACAGGCGGAAGCCACCGCCCCCGAAGCCACCACCGCGCCTGCCCCGCAGGACATGGCTGGTGACGACGCATTCGACGAGAACGCCAGCTTCGCGGACCTGCTGGAGGCACATTCCGGCGCGGCTGAAACCGTGCGCACCGGCGAACGGGTGAAGGCCACCGTGGTGGCCATCGGCGAGGACACCGTCTTCGTCGCCACCGGAGCCAAGGTGGACGGTCTTGTGGACCGCAAGGAACTGGAAGACGCCGAAGGCAACCTGCCCGTGGCCGTGGGCGACGTGCTGGAACTGTACGTGGTTTCAGCAAACGCCAATGAAATAAAGCTGTCGCGCGCCATGGGCGGCCAGGTTGGCCTGGCCCAGATGGAAGACGCCCTGAACGCGGGCATCCCCATTGAAGGCCGGGTTACCGGCCCCTGCAAGGGCGGCTTCAACGTCGAAGTAATGAAGCGCCGCGCCTTCTGCCCGGCCAGCCAGATGGACCTGCGCCCCGGTGCCGAGCCAGACTCGTTCACCGGCCAGACCTTCCAGTTCCTGATCACCCGCCTGGAGCAGAACGGTCGCAACATCGTGGTCTCGCGCCGCATGCTGCTGGAGCGCGAGCAGGCCGAATCGCTGAGCGCCCTCATGGAAAACGTGAAGGAAGGCGACGTGCTGGAAGGCACCGTGGCCCGCCTTGCCCCGTTTGGCGCCTTTGTGGAAATCGCCCCCGGCCTGGAAGGCATGGTGCACGTTTCCGAGCTTTCGTGGTCGCGCGTGCAGCAGGCCGATGAGGCCGTGAGCGTGGGCGACAAGGTGCGCGTGAAGGTGCTGGGCATCGCCGGTGCGGAAGAAGGCAAGGGTGGCAAGGATTCCCGCAAGGGTCCGCGCATCTCCCTGTCCATCCGTCAGGTGTCCGGCGACCCGTGGCAGGACGTGGCCGAGCGCCTGGACGCCGACCAGATACTGACCGGCAAGGTCACCCGCCTCGCCCCGTTCGGCGCCTTCATCGAGGTGCTGCCCGGCGTGGAAGGCCTGGTGCACCTTTCCGAAATGTCCTGGACCCGCCGCATCAACAAGCCTGAAGAAGCCGTGACCCCCGGCGAGACCGTATCCGTCAGGATCAAGGAACTGGATCCCGCCCGCAAGCGGCTGTCCCTTAGCCTGCGCGACGCGGAAGGCGACCCGTGGTCCACGGTGGAAGAACGCTTCCCCGCCGGTTCCACCGTCACCGGCACCGTGGAAAAGCGCGCGCCCTTCGGCCTGTTCGTGAACCTGGCCCCCGGCGTCACCGGGCTTCTGCCCAACGCCGTGGCCGCCACCTCACCCCAGTCCAAGACCTACGCCGGGCTGAACCCCGGCGCGGAAGTCTCGCTGGTGGTGCGCGACCTGGACGTGAAGGCCCGCCGCATCTCGCTGGCCCCGGCAGACGCCACCGGCGAGGACGACGGCGAATGGCGCAAGCTTGCCCAGCCCCAGAAGCGCGAGCCGCGTGAAGGGCGCGGGGGCAGCCGTGACTGGGGACGTGACGGCGGTCGCGACGGTGGACGCGATGGGGGCCGCGGTTCGCGCTCCTCTGCCCCGGCCACCGTGGTGTCCGGCGATTCCAGCGGGTTCGGCAGCCTGGGCAGCGCCCTTCAGGCCGCCCTGGACAAGCGCAAGAAGTAGCCGCACGACAACTACCGACGAAACGGGGGGGCGCATGCGCGTTCCCCCGTTTTTTCACGCCCTCGCCTTGTCCGTCGTGGGCCGCGCCTTGCGCCCCACGGACAAAAATGGCGTTCCGGTGTTTACATCGTACCGGTATGCCCTATTATCTCACCCAGTCGGCCCCGCGAAAACCGGGGCCGTTGCCGCGGGCACGTCGCCGCCTGCAAACTCCCCCTGTCAAGGAGCCCTACATGGCACGCTCACTTTCCCGTACCCTCGCCACCGCGCTGGCGCTGTGCCTTGTGCTTGCAGCCGCCGCGCAGGCCGCGCCCATGCTGCCCGATTTTCGCGAACTGGCGAAGCAGTCTGGCAACGCCGTGGTCAACATCAGCACCGAAAAAACAGTGCAGGCCGCGGAAAATCCGTTCAACGAACTGTTCCGCAACATGCCGCCCGGCACCCCCTTCGACAAATTCTTCGACCAGTTCGAAAAATTCCATGGCCGTCAGCAGCGCCCGCAAAAGCAGCGTTCGCTGGGTTCCGGCTTCATCATTTCCACCGACGGGTACATCGTCACCAACAACCATGTGGTGGCCGAGGCGGACGTGATCCGCGTGAACCTGCAAGGCGCCAGCGGCAAGTCCAACTCGTACGTGGCCAACGTCATCGGCACCGACGAGGAAACAGACCTTGCCCTGCTGAAGATCAACGCCGGCAACTCGCTGCCGGTGCTGCCCTTCGGCGATTCCGACAATCTGGAAGTGGGCGAATGGCTGCTGGCCATCGGCAACCCCTTCGGCCTCGACCACTCGGTGACCGCGGGCATCCTGAGCGCCAAGGGGCGCGACATCCGCTCCGGCCCGTTCGACAACTTCCTGCAGACCGACGCTTCCATCAACCCCGGCAACAGCGGCGGTCCGCTGCTGAACATGGGCGGCCAGGTCATCGGCATCAACACCGCCATCATCGCCTCCGGCCAGGGCATCGGCTTTGCCATTCCCAGCAACATGGCCGAGCGGGTCATCGCCCAGTTGCGGGCCGAAGGCAAGGTGCGGCGCGGCTGGATCGGCGTGACCATTCAGGACGTGGACGAGGCAACCGCCCGCGCCCTGGGCCTTGGCGAGCCGCGCGGCGCGCTGGTGGGCTCTGTGATGCCCGGCGAACCCGCCGACAAGGCGGGGCTGAAGCCCGGCGACATCGTACTGAAGGTGGAAGGCGACGACGTGTCCGATTCCAGCCAGCTGCTGCGCCGCATTGCTGCCCTGAAGCCTGGCGACACCACCAAGCTGACCCTGTGGCGCAACGGCCAGACCAAGACCGTCAACCTTACCCTTGGCGAACGCACGGCGGAACACCTGACCGCCCAGCGCGGCGACGCCGCCCCGGAAAAGAGCGGCAAGGAACAGGCCTCCGCCGGGCTTGGCATGAGCGTGCGCCCGGTCAGCGCGGAAGACGCCCGCAACCTGAAGCTGGAAGAAGCGCGCGGCCTGCTGGTGGTTTCCGTCGAGGGCGGCAAGCCCGCTGCCGAGGCGGACATCCGCGCCGGCGACATCATCCTGCTGGCCAACCTGAAGCCGGTGAACACCGCCGCCGACCTCACCAAGGTCATCGAGCAGGACGGCAAGAAGCGCGGCGCGGTGATGCTGCAGCTGATGCGCCGCGGGCAGACCTTCTTCCGCACCGTGCCCCTGGAATAGCGCGCATAGCGCACATGATCGCAAAAACGGGGAGGAGGCACGCATGTGCCCCCTCCCCTTCCGTTTACGGCCCGGTCCGCACCCCTGCCGGGCGTTGGCTTTAGCCGCCCGCGCTGGTATCGTGCCCCGCACGGCGTTACCCGCCGCCTGCCACGCAGTCGGCGGGCCTCCGGCAGAACGAACAACCCGCCTTCGCGCACACCGAACATGAGCAACCTCACCCCCCGTGAAATCGTTTCGGAACTGGACAAGTACATCGTGGGCCAGAACGCCGCAAAGCGCATGGTGGCCGTGGCCATGCGCAACCGCTGGCGCCGCCAGCAACTGGACCCGGCCCTGCGAGACGAGATAGCCCCCAAGAACATCATCATGATGGGCCCCACCGGCGTCGGCAAGACCGAGATCGCCCGGCGGCTGGCCAGGCTTTCCGCGTCGCCGTTCATCAAGGTGGAGGCCACCAAGTTCACCGAGGTGGGCTACGTGGGCCGCGACGTGGAATCCATGGTGCGCGACCTGATGGAAATCGGCATCGCCCTGGTGCGGGCCGAGGAAAACGAAAAGGTGCGCGTGAAGGCCGAGGCCCGCGCAGAGGAACGCCTGCTGGACCTGCTGCTGCCCGGCGGCGCGCCCCAGCCCCCGCAAACCCAGGGCATGGGCGGCCTGACCTTCGACCTTTCCGGCGGGCAGGCCATTCCCCAGCCCCCGGCACAGGCCGATGCGTCCCACGCGTCCTCTCCCACGGGCACGGGCGCCGGCTCCGCATCGGACAGCCGCTCCTCCACCCGCGAAAAACTGCGCACCCTGTGGCACGGCGGCAAGCTGGACGACCGCGAGGTGGACATGGAGGTGGAGGAATCCGGTGGGCCTCAGGTGGGCGTTCTGTCCATGCCGGGGCTGGAGGACGTGGGTTCGCAGGTGCGCGACATGTTCAGCAAGGTCTTTCCCTCGCGCCGCAAGCGCCGCCGCATGAAGGTGCGCGACGCCTTCAACCTGCTGACGCAGGAAGAGGCCGACCGGCTCATCGACCACGACCGCGTGTCGGACCTGGCCCGCGAACGGGTGGAGCAGACCGGCATCATCTTCATCGACGAAATCGACAAGATCGCCAGCGGCAGTACCCAGAAAAGCTCCGACGTCTCGCGCGAAGGGGTGCAGCGCGACCTTCTGCCCATCGTGGAAGGCAGCGTGGTCAACACCAAGTACGGCATGGTGCGCACCGACCACATCCTGTTCATCGCCGCCGGGGCGTTCCATTTCAGCAAGCCCTCGGACCTGATTCCGGAATTGCAGGGGCGCTTTCCCCTGCGGGCGGAGTTGTCCGCACTGGGAAAGGACGACTTCCTGCGCATCCTCACCGAGCCGCACAACGCGCTGACCAGGCAGTACACCGCGCTGCTGCAAACGGAAGGCGTGCATATCCAATTCACCGACGACGCCCTGCGCGAAATCGCCGCCTTTGCCGAAGAAACCAACGCCCAGACCGAGAACATCGGCGCGCGCCGACTGTACACCATACTGGAAAAAATCCTGGCCGACCTTTCGTTCGAGGCGCCCGACCGCTCCGGCGACCGGGTCACCGTGGACAGCGACTACGTGCGCGAGCACCTGGCCGACGTGCGCGCCAACAAGGACCTTAGCCGCTACATTTTGTAGTACCGGCTTCCGGTAAAATCCTGCCTTGGGAAACAGGCCCTGTTGCAAGAACCCCAGCCGCTACCTTGCCGTAGCGCACCGCCCGCAGAGAGTGCCATGAGCCAGACCGAACAGGCCGCGTCCTGCTGCGCAGACCCCGCCGCCTACGCCAAGCTCCAGTCCAAGGTGCTCATCGAGTGCCTGCCCTACATGCGCCAGTTCCACGGGCAGACCGTGGTCATCAAGTACGGCGGCCACGCCATGAAGGACGAGGCGCTGAAAAAGGCCTTCGCCCTCAACATCGCCCTCTTGAAGCAGGTGGGCATCAACCCGGTGGTGGTGCACGGCGGCGGCCCGCAGATCGGTCGCATGCTGGAGCAACTGCACATCCAGTCGCAGTTCCGCGAGGGGCTGCGCGTCACCGACGACGCCACCATGGACGTGGTGGAAATGGTGCTGGTGGGCAAGGTCAACAAGGAAATCGTGAACCTGCTGAACCTCAGCGGGGTGAAGGCCGTGGGCCTTTCCGGCAAGGACGGCCAGCTCATCCGCGCCCGCAAGATGGAGATGATCGTCAACGGCGGCAACCATGCGCCGGAAATCATCGACCTTGGCAAGGTGGGCGAGGTGATGCGGGTGGAAACCACCCTGCTCCGCTCGCTGGAGCGCGACAACTTCGTACCGGTCATCGCGCCCGTGGGCGTGGACGAAAACGGCGAGACGTACAACATCAACGCCGACGCCGTGGCCGGGGCCGTGGCGGCGGCGCTGCGCGCCAAGCGCCTGCTGCTGCTCACCGACGTGGCGGGCATCCTGGACAAGCAGAAGGAACTGATCCGCTCGCTGACCACCCGCGAGGCCGTGGAACTGTTCACCGACGGCACCCTGACCGGCGGCATGATCCCCAAGGTGAAATGCTGCCTGGAAGCGCTGGAGGAAGGCGTGGAAAAGGCCATGATCGTCGATGGCCGCGTGGAAAACTGCATCCTGCTGGAACTGTTCACCGACAAGGGCATCAGCACCGAAATCGTGGGCGAGTGCGGCATGCGCGCCGCCGTAAGCTGCGGCTGCCGCCGGTAGGGGCAGTTTCTGAAGTGCCCGCCCGTTGGCAGGCACGCGGAGCATCCCCGCGCCATCTGACAGCCCCCCAAGCGCCACCTGTAATCGCCACCCCCAAGAGGCCGGAAGGATTCCCTTCCGGCCTTTTTTCCGCCCTTTCATCACCGCTCCCCATTCAGCCAGCCCACCCACGGCATCTCGGAGCCCTGTGCCGCTGCCGTTTCGCGCGCGTTGCCGCCGTCGCGCCCCTGCCTTCCCCCTGCCAGCCCTTTCCCCCAGTCGCACCTGCAATGTCCGGTTGGCGGCACGACATGCGCGGTTGGCAGCCTGAAAGTCATGTTTGCACCCATCACCTCCCCTGGATTCATGCAACACCCCGTCGTTTCACGTTGTTCACGAAAAGAACAACCATGGAACGCCTCTTGCTGATGCACAACCAATACCGAGCGCGAGTGATCGCTCCTATTTCATCGGAGGAACAGCATGGAACGGATGAACAGAAGAACGATGCTGAAGACCATGGGGGTGCTGGGGTGCGCCACGGGCTGCCTTGCCGGCGGCCTGCTGCCGGGCGCGGGGTCCGTCCTTGCGCCGGAACCGGCCATGGCCGCCACCAGCGGACGCTTTGCCCAGAAGGACGCCCCCTTCTCGTGGAAGCCCCACGTGCTGGATGCCGGGGTCTGCGCGCCCGTGGCCTACGACGGCTACTGGCACCAGGGGTACGGCTGCGGGTACGGGGTGTTCTACGCCATCGTGGGCATGATGGGCGAACAGCACGGCGCGCCGTACAACCAGTTTCCCTTCACGATGCTGGAGGTGGGCAAGAGCGGCATTTCCGACTGGGGCACCATCTGCGGCGCGCTGCTGGGCGCGGCCAGCGCCTTTGCGCTGTTCTGGGGCCGCAAGGAACGCGACCCCATGGTGGCGGAACTGTTCCGCTGGTACGAGCAGACCGCCTTCCCCATGCATGATCCGGGCACGGCCTTCAAGGGTGTGGGCGGTGCGCTGCCCACCAGCGTGAGCCATTCACCGTTGTGCCACGTCTCCGTGGGCCGGTGGTGCCAGGCATCGGGCTTTGCGGAAAAAAGCAAGGAACGCGGCGAGCGTTGCGCGCGCATCACCGCCGACGTGGCCGTGAAGGCCATCGCCATCATGAACGCCAAGCAGGCAGGCGCCTTTGCCGTTGCCCACGGCGACCCGGCTTCGGTCACCTACTGCGGCGAATGCCACAACCCCGGCAAGCAATCGCCCCTGCTAAAGGGCAAGATGGACTGTACCCCCTGCCATTCCGGCAGCCCGCATACGGCGGACAAATTCAGGAACCATCCCTGATTCCCGCGCCACCCAGCAACACAGCGCAACACAATACCCAACATGACGATGACAACCGGCCAGGCGGACAGCAGTCCACCTGGCCGGTTGCACGTTCCGGCATGTCACCACTCGCCCCGCGCCAAGTAATCATGCCCAGCGCGTATCCGCCAAGCTATCATGAGGCCTCGTCCATATTCACCGGCGCGGCATGGCCCGCCAATGGAGCTCACATGAAATACGCACTGCGCGCGGCGCTTGCCCTGTTGCTCGTGACGGCCCTGTGCACGCTGGCGAGCGCCCAGTCCAAGGGCAGCAAGGATGAAGCCGTCGCCATGGTCAAAAAGGCCGTGGCCTACCTCAAGGCCAACGGGCGCGACAAGACCTTTGCGGAAATCAGCAACCCGCAGGGCATGTTCATCGACCGGGATCTGTACGTGGTTGTCTACGACATGCAGGGCAACTGCCTTGCCCATGGCGCCAACGCCAAACAGATCGGCAAGAACCTGATGGACCTGCGCGACCCCGACGGCAAGTACTTCGTCAAGGAGCGCGTGGAACTGGGCAAAAGCAAGGCCTCGTTCTGGCAGGACTACAAGTTCGGCAACCCCCAGACCAAGCTCATCGAACCAAAATCCATGTACATGGAACGCGTGGACGACCTGCTGGTGGGCTGCGGGGCGTACCAGTAAACCCGGACTCCGTGTCCGCATGACCTTCGACGCCCGCTCACCACGGGCGTCGGTTTTCCTCAGGGGGGAGGCATGGGCATCTCGCGCATCGGCACCAAGATCGCAGGGGCCTTTCTGATCGTTGCCGCCATTACGCTCGGGGTGGGCGTCATCGGCTACCTCGGCATCAACAGTGCAAGCCATTCGCTTGAAAGCATCGTGGCCCGCCGCATGCCGGGCTTTCCGCATCTTCTGCGCATCGCGGAGGAAATCCGCGAAGTCGTCATTGCCCAGCGCAGTCTGCTGGTGCCCGGCATTTCGCCGGATTTCTCGCGGCAGCAATACGCGGCCATTGAACAGTCGCGCGCGGCCATAGCCGTGGCCATGGAAAAGTACGAGGCCCTGCCCCGTTCGGAAAGCGAAAACGCCCTGTTCGCGGAGTTTCGCACACAGCTTGAAGCGGGCCGCAAGGGCAACGACGCCCTGCTCGGCCTCATCCGCGAGTGGGAAAAGGACAAGAGCGACATCCTGGCCCTGTTGGAGATACTGGCGCGCACCACGGACCTGCGCAAGGTGCACGATGGCACATTCACGGCCCTGGATGCCCTGACGGAACAGGGGATCAAGGAATCCGCGGAACTCTACCAGCGAGAGATGCTGAGCGCCGGGCGGCACAAGATCGCCATCGTGGCGGGCATGCTGGGTGGCCCCGCGCTGGCCGTGCTGCTGGGCGTGGGCATAACGCTCATGCTCACGCGACCGCTGCGCCGGGCCGTGGACTACGCCAAGGCGGTGAGCGAAGGCAGACTGGACCGTGAATTGGACGTGCACGGCGCGGATGAGGTGGGCATGCTTGCCGAAGCGTTGCGCCGCATGGTTGTCAGCCTGAAGGGGCTGATTTCCGGGGCCGAGGAGAAACAGCGGCTGGCCACGGAAGAGGCCCACCGGGCGCGGCTGGCCACGGAAGAGGCGGAACGGGTCCGCCGCGAAGCGGAGGTCGCCACCCGCAAGGGCATGATGCTGGCCGCCAGCCGCATCGAAACGGTGGTGGCCAACGTCTCCAGGGCGTCGGAGGAACTGACGCGCCGCATCGACCACACCTCCAGCGGAACCTCGGCGCAACTCGACAGCGTGGCACGCACGGCAACGGCCATCAGCGAGATGAGCGAAACCATAGCGGGTGTCTCCCACAGCGCCACCAACGCCTCCCGCACCGCCGAGAATGCCCGTGCCAAGGCGCTGGAGGGCGCCACAGTGGTCGGCGATGTGGTGCACGGCATCGGCCTTGCGCAGGATCAGGCGCTGAGCCTGAAGACGGACATGGCCGTGCTGGGGGAACAGGCGGAAGGCATCGGCCAGATCATGAACGTCATTTCGGACATCGCCGACCAGACCAACCTGCTGGCCCTGAACGCGGCCATCGAAGCGGCCCGCGCTGGCGACGCCGGGCGCGGATTCGCCGTGGTGGCGGACGAGGTGCGCAAACTGGCGGAAAAGACCATGGCCGCCACCCGGCAGGTGGGCGAGGCCATCGGCAACATTCAGGAAGGGACGCGCAAGAACGTGCAGAACGTGGACAACGCGGTGGGCGCCATCAACGATTCAACGCTGGCCGCACAAAGGTCGGGCGAGACGCTGCGCGAAATCGTGGGGCTCATCGAGGAAACGGCGGCGCAGGTGAACAGCATCGCGGCTGCCGTGGAGCGCGAAACGGCGGAAAACGACCAGATAGACCACGCCATCAAGGAAGTGGACCGCACTTCGTCATCCATGGCCGAGGCCATGGTGCACGCGGCGCGTGCCATCGGGGATTTGGCGGACCAGGCCCACGAACTGCAACGCCTGGTCGGCGAGATGCAGCAGGGATGATGCCGACGCCCGCAGGCTGCTGGTATTACTGGGCGGAAAGGTCCATGCCCGGCACGTAGTCCTCGTCTTCCACGTCCTTGACGACGGCCTGCCCGGCGATCACCTGCTTGCGCTCGGTGTCGTAGGTCAGCGTGGGGCCGCCGTGCAGTTGCCAGCCCTTGTTCAGGGCTTCGGTAACGCGGTGGCAGAAGGCGGAATCATCAGGGCCGGTCAGGTAGCGGTAGAGCTTCATGGCGCGTTCCTGGGCAGGCGGTTGGAGCACGGAACGGGGTGACCCGTTGGAAAAACCGGATGAAGCCGGGCGGGCGATTGAACCCGGTACGGACAGTCCCGGCCGGTGTCAGCGGGACAGGTGCGTGGCCAACTTCTGCGGCCCGTATTCCGCAAACAGGGCACGCAGGATGCCGTTGGCGCGCATGCGGGCCAGCGAGGCGTTGATTCTGGGCAGAAAGTCGCGCAACGAGGCATGCAGCATCAACGTGATGGGCGCGGGGTCGGCGAACACGTAGGCCACGCGGAAATCGGTCTCTGACCAGCCCGCCCTGTGCATCCAGTAGGCGGCCTCGTAATCGTCCACGATCATGGCGTCGATGCGCCCGGCCCGCAGCTTTTGCAGGTTCTGGGTCACGGTGTAGGCGTCCTCGCGGCGCAGCATCCCGGACTCGAAGGCTTCATCGAAACCATCGTGGTAGACGTACCCGCCGATGGTCCCAAAACGCAGCCCGGCAAAATCGTGGACGGAACGGAACACACCCGTGGTTCCCGTAGAAACCAGCACCATCTCCGTGGACATCATAAACGGCTCGGAATACACGGCCACGTCAGAGAGCATGCCTTCCCACATGGGCGATGCGCACGGCACCACGTTGATCTCGCCCCTGCGGAAGGCCGCCTGGCGGCGTGGCTTGGGCATGAACCCGAATTCCACGTCCAGCCCCAGATCCTCGGCCACCTGGCGCAGCACCATGGGGCAGATGCCGTCGGCGGAACCATCCGGCCCAGGCATGATGCGCGGCGCCCACTCGTCGGACACGGCCACCAGCGTTTGCGGCGAAGGGCCACCAGCCAGCACCGGGCGCGCGGAAAACGCCAGAAGCGCCGTGCAGACCGCACACAACACGTAAAGGTCATGCCGGGCGCGCCGGTAACGCGGAATACGTTGGGTTGTACGGACGCTCATACCTCGGCGCATAGTCCATCCTGTAGACGTTGCCAAGTACTCCGGAAACACAATATGTAGGATCTCCGCGTGACACACACTACGCCTGCCAAGGACCTGTTCCAGCACCAGAAAATTGCTGTGCAACAAATGTTGCATATGAATCTGTCATTCCAGAAACATAATCAATGACACCTATATATGCACTATACAGTTCATCACTGCGTGTTTCATACTTGTCATTTGCATGCAAGCTATCGCCTAAAATTTCAAGTGCCTTAGAATACTTATACATTATAAGTTTTTTATCATTTACCACAGAGTAGTAGGCGGCAGGAATAAAAACATTCAGCAGCGTTGAGTAGACAGAATATGCTCCAACCTCAAGAACTGTCTTTCTATGCTCTGAATATACTTTTCCTCTAGCCAATGCCTTTGCATCATCAACGCACTTCAACGCATCGTAATTACACATAGATATAATATCATCAACGTCGCCACAAATTACTGCATCGTAATACCTGGCGAAAGCTTCCTTTACAGAATTCACAAGCGCATTAATCACAAGAGCACGAATATATCCAACCTTTCTTCTAACAGATGGCTGCTTGTTTACGTTTTCAATTTTATCATCACTCAAAATATTTCTATAAACATCTAGAACTTCATCGCATGTAACAAGTCGTATTTCACATGCATCTTCCAAATCTATCACGGAATAACATATATCATCAGCAGCTTCAACAAGATACGACAACGGATGCCTACGAATATGCTTTTGGGTTTTCATCAATCCGAGGACATCAAATATTTCCAAAAATATATTCTTTTCCGAGACATGATAGCTATATTTCCGAGATTTCCCTTTTCTTGCCACATCAGCTCTATAAGACGTTATTGGGTACTTCACCATAGACGCAATGACGGGGTATGTCAGATTCAAGCCACCTGTATCAACACCCCCCATTTCAAGTCGAGTAATAACGCGAAAGCCCTGCGCATTCCCATCAAAACATGTAAAATCCGTGCGGACAGACGGATCAAGCATCTCTAGATATTTAGCATTTTCAGAATCAAGAAACCATCCGCGTATTGCCTCTTCACCAGCATGCCCAAAAGGTGGGTTACCAATATCATGAGCCAAGCACGCGGCCTGAACAATTTCGCCAACGTTAACAGGGTGAATATCTTTTGGAAGTTCCCCTCTCCCGGCAAGAAAAGTCCCTACGCCCGTCCCCAAGGAGCGCCCTACACAGCTTACTTCAAGGGAATGTGACATTCTGCTATGAAGGTGGTCATTCATAGCTAAAGGATGTACTTGGCTCTTCCTGCTTAATCTACGGAAAGAGCTAGAAAATATTATTCGATCCACATCAGCAGCAAACGGACTCCGCTCAGAACAAACGGGATATTGCCTACCATAAACACGCCTAGGATTCAATAATTTAGACCACATACACAATCTCTCCCCTTATAGATACTGCCTGCGCCATTCATCCAGGAACAGCAATGACGTTTCCAGCGGGGTCAACTGCCCACTGTGCTGGCGCAGGGCGGTGACCACGTCCGCAAAGGCGGCGTCGGCGGGCAGGCCCAGCCGGTCCAGCAGCGCGGCAAGGTCGCGGCGCATGTCCTCGGGAAGGTCGGCGGGCAGACCTGCGTCGGCGGCGCGCGGGGCG
>NZ_VRYY01000186.1 GCF_015731765.1 Nitratidesulfovibrio oxamicus | reverse complement strand
GTCGGCCACGGCGCGCGCGGTGACCGCGCACGAGTTGATCAGCAGCACGTCGGCATCGGCGGGGTCGGCAGCCTCGCGCCAGCCGCGCGCCAGCCATGCCTCGCGCACGGCCTCGGTCTCGTACTGATTGATCTTGCAGCCCAGCGTCAGCGCGAAAAAGGCGTGACCGCTCATGGGCGCACCCCGCACAGGGCGCACACAACGCCCATTCCCCCCATGCGCACGCTACTGCCCTCCGCCGCCGGGAAGGCCAGCCCCGCCGGGAAGGCCACCCCCGCCGGGAAGGATGGACATGCCCAGCATGCGCGCCACCAGCCCGTCCGGAGTGGTCAGGTTGGGCAGTTCGGTGCCGGGCCGCAGCGAGGTGACCACGGCGCGGCCCAGGATGAACCGGCCCTCCTGCCCGCGTTCGCCGTCCTCTCCGCTGTTGCTGAACACGCGCAACCCCCAGATGTTGTGGAACATCACCGGGTGGCCGTCGTATTCGCCAAGGTACAGGGTAATGTGCCCCTTGAGCCACAGCAGGGTCAGGAAGGGCACGCCCTGCGCGCGGATGATGGCTTCCTTGCCGTCGGGCGAGGCCTTGCCGAAATCCACGAACCGCCCGGCCCTGGCCTGCGACGCGGAGTTGCGCGGCAGCCAGATGCCGAAGGGGGCGAACAGGTCGCGCAGGGTGGCCGAGCAGTCGCGGTTCTCGTACATGCCGCCCCAGCCGTAGGGCTGGCCCATCATGCGGTTGCCGATTTCGGCCATGCGCGCGGGGGAGATGGCCAGCGGCTTCATGGCGGCGTACCCGGCGGGCAGTGTGGATTGCCCCAGCACGGCGCGTCCGTCGGCATCGCGCAGGGGCACCAACACGGTAAGCCCGCCCGGCGATTCCACGGCCACGGGGAACACCGCGCCGATGTGCGCGGTGGCGATGAACGCCTGATTGGGACTGGTCAGGGCCACGTCGTCGCGCAGCACGGCGGCGTAGCGGCCATTCTGATACAGGGCGCGGAAGGTGGCGTCGGCAAGGGCCACGTGTTCGGCGGGCACCCAGCCGGAGGCGAAGCCGGTTTCGCAGTACAGCCACGCCCGGTCCAGCGACACGTGCGAGACGAACACCGGGGTGCCGACCCACACCGCGGACCGCTGAAGGTCGTCAAAGGGATAGCCCTGTCCGGCCTTGTCGGGATTGGCGAACGAGGGGCGCAGGGTGGGCAGTTCGCGCAGGGCGGTATTGCGCACGATGATGCCGCGCTCGGCCATGGCCGGAAAGGACGGGGCATCGCAGTTGGCCACCAGCGCGGCGAAGCGGCTGGCGTCCCACGGCAGCAGGTTTTCGGCATGGCCGCGCGTGCGTCCGTCCTTGGTCAGGTAGGGGGCGGTGCGGGTCACTTCCGCAAGGGTCACGCCGGTACGTGCCTGCGCCCACGGGGCAAAGAAGCGGGTGTTCCAGCGCTGGTCCTGCGCGGCCTGGGTGGCGGCGTCCAGCAGTGGGCTGTCACCGCCTGCGCGGGCGGCGTACACGGAAAGATCCTGCGGATGACGCTCCAGTTCGGTGAAGCGCGGCGGCGCGACCTCGCGCGGTCCGCGCCCGGCGCAACCGGACAGAAACAGCGCGGCCAGCAGCAACACGGCCAACGCGGCGACAAAGGAACGCGCGTCGCCGGACGACGCGCGGCGGGCATGCACGGTGGATATGTTTTGCGACATCATTATTCTCTCCCTGTTCTCGGCAAACTGCTGGCCGGGGTATTTCTTACCCTCTCGCACCTTGCCCCGCGTGAACCTGCCGTTTCTGCACGACCTCTTGCCTCACGCCATACACCACAATTGAAAAGTTTGCTGGGGGGAAGGGGGTTCGGGGGAAGGGGGGAAGCTTTTCAAAGCTTCCCCCCTTCCCCCGGTACGCTTTTTCCCCTTCAAAAATCTTCGTCATTCCCCCAACGCGTTACCCCACACCAAGCGCCAACCGCCGGGCAAGGCGGGTATGTCGCTTGTGCATGCGGTTGTTCTTGACGGCCATGGCCAGGGCGCGCGGTTCGCCCACCAGCACCACCAGACGCTTGCCGCGCGTGACGCCGGTGTAGATGAGGTTGCGTTGCAGCAGCATGTAGTGCTGGGTCAGCACGGGGATGACCACGGCGGGGTATTCGGACCCCTGCGACTTGTGCACCGAGATGGCGTAGGCGGGGACGATCTCGTCCAGTTCTTCCCAGGCGTAGGGCACGTTGCGCTCGTCAAAGCGCACGGTGAGCTGGCGCTCCTTGGGGTCCACCAGACAGATGCGCCCGATGTCGCCGTTGAAGACGTCCTTGTCGTAGTTGTTGCGGATCTGCATCACCTTGTCGTCCAGACGGTACTGGCGCTCGCCGCGCTGCACGCACAGGGTCTGGCCGTTCAGGGCCTGTTGCAGGCGCACGTTCAGGTTGCCCGCGCCCACCGCGCCCTTGTGCATGGGGGTAAGCACCTGGATGTCGTTGACCGGATGCAGGCCGAAGCGGCGCGGAATGTGGTCGCGCACCAGTTCCACGATCATCTCCACGGCCTTCTCCGGGTCGTCCTGCCGGATGAAGTAGAAGTCGGACAGCCGGTCGCGCGAGGATTCCAGCGGCGGCACCTCGCCGTGGTTGATGCGGTGGGCGTTGCAGATGATCTCGCTTTCGGCGGCCTGACGGAACACTTCCACCAGTTCCACCACCGGCACCACGCCGGAGGCGATGACATCGCGCAGCACGTTGCCCGGCCCCACGGAGGGCAACTGGTGCACGTCGCCCACGAAGAGCAGCGTCGCGCCCAGCGGCACGGCCTTCAGCAGGTGGTACATGAGCATGGTGTCCATCATGGACGCCTCGTCCACCACCAGCAGGCCGCAGGCGAGGGGGTTGTCCTCGTTGCGGGCGAAACCGTCCTCCTTGGGGCTGTACTCCAGCAGACGGTGGATGGTCTTGGATTCGCGCCCGCTGGTCTCGGACATGCGCTTGGCGGCGCGGCCCGTGGGCGCGGCCAGCAGTATCTTGGCGCGCGTTTCGGCAAAGACCTTGATGATGGCGTTGATGATGGTGGTCTTGCCGGTGCCGGGGCCGCCGGTAAGCACCATGACCTTGGAGCGGGTGGCGGTGCGCACGGCCTCCAGCTGCTCCGGCGCAAGGGTGATGGACAGCTTGGCCAGCACCTCGGTGATGACCGCCTCCGGGTCCTCGAAGTGCACGGCTTTCGGCGAACGCAGCACCCGTTGCAGATAGTAGGCGATCTTGGTTTCGTAATGATGGTAGCGGGAAAGGAACACGCCGAGTTCGCCGTCCATTTCCTCGATGACGATGCGCTCCTCGATTTCGAGGGTGCGCAGGGCGTCTTCCACGAGGTCGGCGCGGATGTCCAGCTGGTCCGAGGTGTGGTCGATCAGCGTATCGTGCGGCACGTAGACGTGGCCGTCGTCGTTCAGGCGTTGCAGGGTGTACAGGGTGCCCGCCTCTGCCCGCAGTTCGCTGTCGCGCGAGAAGCCCAGCTTTTCCGCGACGATGTCCGCGGTATGAAAACCGATGCCGTGGATGTCCATGGCCAGGCGGTAGGGATTCTCGCGCACCACCGCCAGGGCCTGCTGCCCGTAGTGGCGGTAGATGCGCACGGCATAGGCGGTGCTGACCCCGTGCGGTTGCAGGAACATGATCAGGTCGCGGATGCCCTGATGGTCGGACCAGCCCGCCTTGATGCGCTCCAGCGTCTTGCCGCCCACGCCGCTGACCCGCAGCAGCCGGTCCGGCTCCTCGTCCAGCACGCGAAAGGTGTCCTCGCCGAAGGCATCCACGATGCGCGCGGCCATGGATTCGCCCACGCCCTTGATGAGGCCGGAGCCGAGATAGTGGCGGATGCCCTCCACGGATGCGGGCAGCAGGTTCTCGTAGTTTTCCATGGAAAACTGCCGCCCGAAGCGCGGGTTGTTCACCCAGCGGCCCACCAGCTTCAGCGATGCCCCCGGCTGCGGCGAAACCATGTGCCCCACCACGCTGATCATGTCGCCCTTGGGCAGCGGGCGCAGACGCAGCACCGTGTAGCCGTTTTCCTCGTTGTGGAAGATGACGCGGTCGAGCACGCCGGAAAGCTGCTCCGGTGCGTCCTGCGCCTCCTGCATGGCGGCCAGCATGGGCGCGGCCTTGCCTAATGCGGCGGACGCCGGGGGGCCGGATGCGGTGGGGGCGGACTGCGGACCGGATGACGCGCCGGTCTGCGCATCCGCAGGCGCTTGCCGGGCTGCGGAACGGGAAATTCGGGAGGATCGCGGGTTGCGCGGGTCGTGCTGCATGGGGTGTCCGGTTGGGGGGCGAAAAGGGCGGGCCGGGAAGCGTCAGGGTGGTATGCTTCCGGGCGGCATGCGGTTGGACGGCACCGGTTCCGGCGGGCGCGGGGCACGGCGTGAACCTGACGCTGTACGGCGCGGGGCGCGTTCCGTCGGCCTGGGCCGCGAGATGCCGCAAGTTCTGCAACAGCCCCTAGCCGCTCGTGCCGCACCCGTCAAGGATGGCGCGGCAACCGGGCCATCGGGCGGGGTGACGTCGCAGGCACGACGCCTCCACACATCGGGCGCACGGCACCCATGCCGCCATTCCGCCCGGTCTTTCAGCCTGGCTGCTTCAAAATCTAAGGTAATACCTAACCAAACCGGACCTGTGATAGGCAGGTCTGGACATGAGAGAATGCCCGAAGTGCACATACACCCGAGCTTGGCGTCTCGCTGATGGCCGTTTCAAATGCCGTCGGTGCGGTAGCAAGTACTCGTGGAAAACCGCCTGGGAACTTAGCCGCCTTCCCGAAGCCAAAAAGCTCAAGGCGTTGGAACTCTTTGTCTATGGCGTCCCTGTGT
>NZ_VRYY01000185.1 GCF_015731765.1 Nitratidesulfovibrio oxamicus | reverse complement strand
TTCGGCAACGTGGCCGCCGGGTCCAAGGCCCCGGCCAATGGTTCGCCCTGGGCCAGCCCCACGGCTGCCTGGACGTTCGGGCTGGCGCTGGGCGCGCTGCTGCGCCCCGGCCTGCACCTGTCCAACCCCGGCAACGTGACCGAGCTGATGCCCGGCTTCTGGGCGCTGTACAACGGCCTGCCCTCGCCCGATAACGCCCCGCGCAAGCCCAAGGAGCAGAAGGATGACGTTGCCAAGCCCGCTCGACGACGCATCATTACCGAATAGCATCCCCGAGTTGGAGGCCCAGATGGCCCTGCTCGAAGAGGAACGCCGCGCCTGCGAGGCCACCGTGCGCCGCCTGTGCGAGACGGAACGCCCCGACGAGGGAATCTGCTTCGCGCAGGAAATCCACCAGGCGCGCCAGCGCAAGCTGCAACTGGAAGTGCAGAGGGAACTGCGGCGGGTGCGCATCAACCGCCTGCGCCTGGACGCCAACTCCATGTTCTAGATCATGACCCGCCGGGGGAGGCGACGCGCGATGCGTCGCCTCCCCCGGTGCCGTTTGCGGCCCACGCCTGTCGCGCGCCGGACCGCTCGCACCACCGACAACCCGCCGAGGTCGCAACATGTCGCTCATATCCCAGCAGATTTCCGGGTACCTTGAACGTTCGTCGTGGATCCGCAAGATGTTCGAGGCGGGCATAGCCCTCAAGCAGCAGTACGGCGAAGAGGCCGTGTGCGACTTCAGCCTGGGCAACCCCGATCTGCCCGCCCCGCCCGCCGTGGGCCAGGCCCTGCGCGAACTGGCCGACCACGCGGGCGAGCCGTTCGCCTTCGGCTACATGCCCAACGGCGGCTACCCGTGGGCCCGCGCCAAGCTGGCCGTGCATCTTTCTTCGGAACAGGGCGTGGACCTGACCGCCGACGACGTGGTGCTTACCTGCGGCGCGGCGGGCGGCCTGAACGCCTTCCTGCGCGCGGTGCTGGAACCCGGCGACGAGGTGCTGGCCGTGTCGCCGTTCTTCGTGGAATACGGCTTCTACGTGGCCAACCACGGCGGCGCCTTCCGCACCGTGCCCTCGAAGCCCGACACCTTCGCGCTGGACGTGGCCGCCATAGAGGCCGCCATCGGTCCGAAAACGCGCGCGCTCATCGTCAACTCGCCCAACAACCCCACCGGGGTCATCTACAACCGGACGGAACTGACCGAGCTTGCGGCGGCGCTGGGCCGCGCATCGCAAAAGCACGGGCGGCCCATCTTCCTGATCTCGGACGAGCCGTACCGCTTCCTGTCCTATGACGGCGACGAGGTGCCCTCGCTGCTGCCCCTGTACCCGCACGCGGTGGTGGTCAGTTCGTTCTCCAAGAATCTTTCGCTGGCGGGCGAACGGCTGGGCTACATCGCCCTTTCGCCGCTGATGGAAGGGCGCGGCACGCTGATGGCCGCGCTGCTGCTGACCAACCGCATCCTCGGCTTCGTGAACCCGCCCGCCGTGGGCCAGCACCTGATGGCGAAAGCGCTGGGATCGCAGGTGGACGCGGGGATCTACGCTCGCCGTCGCGACATGATGGCGCGCATCCTGCGCGACGCGGGGTACGAATTCCAGATGCCCGCCGGGGCGTTCTACTTCTTCCCCAAGGCGCCGGGCGGCGACGACGTGAAGTTCGTCAACCGGCTGATGGAAGAGAAGGTGCTGGCCGTGCCCGGTTCCGGCTTCGGCGGGCCGGGGCACTTCCGGCTGACCTTCTGCGTGGGCGAAGATGTGATTGCAAGGTCGGCGGAAGGGTTTAGAAGGGCCATCAAGGGGTAACGGCTGATGCCGGGAAGAGGCAGACAAGATCAGGATTAAGAGCAAGAAAAGAGAGGCCGTGCCCTGATGGGTGCGGCCTCTCGTTATTATTGTTGGCGGGTGGGAATGGGGTCGTGCGCAGTTGCACCCTACTTCTACGAAGACAGCCGTGCGCGGTTGGGGATACCCGATTTCGTTATGTCTCCGACGGGCAAGGGGCCGCCGCTCTGCGGCCCCTTGCCCGTCGGAGACATAACGAGATCGGGAGGGACCAATAGGGCACAACTGCCTTCGTAGAAGCAGCCTCCAACCACGCACTCCCCATCTCCCACCCGCCCGAGACATAACGAAATCGAGCGTTCCCAACAGCGCACGACGGTCTCCGTAGAAACCGCATCCAACCGCGTACAGCACTCCCCTCCTCCTCCAATCCCCTCCCCCTTGTCCCCTTCCCCTCCCTTCCCACCACACCTCATCCTTGACTTCCCCCCCAAACCCATGTACCGAACCTCCTCTTACGATATTCGCCGGACGGGGTATGCATGTTCGATAGTCTCTCGGACAGACTGACAGGAGTTTTCCGGAAGTTCACCGGCACGGGCCGCCTTGACGAAGCCAACATCCAGGATGGCCTTCGCGAGGTGCGTCTGGCGCTGCTGGAAGCCGACGTCAACTTCAAGGTCGTCCGCGACTTCATCGAACGCGTGCGCGAACGGTGTCTCGGCCAGGACGTACTGAAAAGCCTTACCCCTGCCCAGCAGGTGGTGAAGATAGTCCATGACGAACTGGTCGAACTGCTGGGCGGCGGCACCACCCAGCTCGACCTGCGCGGCAGGCAACCCTACGTCATCATGATGGTGGGCCTGCAGGGCTCGGGCAAAACGACCTCGTCGGCCAAGATTGCCAATCTGCTGCGCAAGCAGAAGATGCGCCCGTACCTGGTTCCCGCCGACGTGTACCGCCCGGCGGCCATCGACCAGTTGCACACGCTGGCCAAGCAGCTCGACATTCCGGCCTACCCCTCGGCCCCCGGCATGAACCCGGTGGACATCGCCGTGGCCGCCGTGGAAGACGCGCGCGAAAAGCAGTGCAACGTGGTCATCGTGGACACCGCGGGCCGCCTGCACATCGACGAAACCCTGATGCAGGAGTTGGTCTCCATCAAGGGCCGCGTCGAGCCGCAAGAGATTCTGTTCGTGGCCGACGCCATGACCGGCCAGGACGCGGTGACGGTTGCCGAATCGTTCAACACCACGCTCGACATTTCCGGCGTCGTGCTCACCAAGATGGACGGCGATGCCCGCGGCGGCGCGGCCCTGTCCATCCGCTCTGTCACCGGCAAGCCGGTGAAGTTCGTGGGCATGGGCGAGAAGCTCTCGGACATCGAGGTCTTCCACCCCGACCGCGTGGCGGGCCGCATTCTCGGCATGGGCGACATGATGACGCTCATCGAGAAGGCGCAGTCCACCATCAAGGCCGAAGAAGCCGAGGAGCTGGGCCGCAAGTTCCAGAAGGCGGAGTTCGACCTGGAGGACTTCCGCACCCAGATGCGCCGGCTGAAGAAGCTGGGCTCGCTGGAAGGCATCCTGAAGCTGATTCCCGGCATGGGCGCGCTGCGCGAAAAGCTGGGCGAGATGAACGTGCCGGAAAAGGAGATGGGCCGGGTAGAGGCCATCATCAATTCCATGACCATGCAGGAGCGCCGCAACCCCAAGGTGCTGAACGGCAGCCGCCGCCAGCGCATCGCCATGGGTTCCGGCACCACCGTGCAGGACGTGAATCAGCTGATCAAGAATTTCGAGCAGATGCGCGACATGATGAAAAAGGTCATGGGCGGGGGCAAACCCGCGCAGGCCGGAAAGATGCCACGCATGCCCAAGCTGCCCGGAATGGGCGGCATGGGGGGCCTTGGAGGAATGGGTGGGCTGCCCGGAATGGGCGGCCTGGGCGGGCTCGGCGGCATGCCGGGAATGCCCGGCACGGGTGACGGCGAAGGCGCGCCCGGCGGCCCCAACTCCATGTCCAAGACCGCGCTCAAGAAGAAGAAGCAGCTGCGCAAGCAGCAGCGCAACAAGAGCAAGAAGCGCTGAGGACGAAAAGTTGTCGGGTGGGAATTCTCGCCCACTTGCGCTTTTCCCGAGATACCATACTATACACAGACTAGTTGGAGACCAAATCATGTCCGTGAAGCTGAGACTCGCCCGCATGGGCAACAAGAAGCGTGCCTTCTACCGGATCGTCGCCGTCAACAGCGCTGCGCGCCGCGATGGCCGTCCGCTGGAATTCCTGGGCTTCTACAACCCCATGGTGAATCCTGCCGAAGTGAAGATCGACACTGCAAAGGTGCAGAAGTGGCTGGATCAGGGCGCCGAGCCCACCGACACCGTCCGCGCCCTGCTCAAGAAGCAGGCCGGGTAGTGCGGCGCCGGTAACCCGGTATCCCGTCGCGGAGGCGCCTCGCCGGAAGCTGTAATCCTGCGGAACATCCTGTGGAGGTGGCCATGCTGAAGGATCTGGTCGAATACATCGCGAAATCCCTCGTCGACAAGCCGGAAGACGTGCATGTGACGGAGGTCGAGGGCGAGCAGACGTCCGTTCTCGAACTGAAGGTAGCGAAGGAAGACCTCGGCAAGGTCATCGGAAAACAGGGCCGCACGGCGCGTGCCATGCGCACCATTCTTGGTGCGGCATCCACCAAGGCACGCAAGCGTTCCGTGCTCGAAATCCTCGAGTAGCCTTCTGCCCCCCGGCGCGTAGTGATACGGCCGCACGGGGCGGACACGCGACAGAAGTCCATCAGAACGACTAGCCCGGACGCGCAAGCCGAAGGGCTCTTGTCGCTTGGGCGACCGTGCACGCGCGGCGGACCGTAACCTGCGGCCCTTCCCCGACGCCCACGGGCATCACCTTCAATCCACGCAACGGGCGCACATGAGCGACGACTCCTTCATCGAAATCGGCCTCGTCGGCAGGCCCCACGGCCTGCGCGGCGAAGTGGGCGTGGACTTCTGGGCCGAATCGCCCGACCTTCTGCGCGGCACCCTGTGGCTGCGCCCCGGGCGCGGCGCGCCCCGCCCCCATACCGTGGCCG
>NZ_VRYY01000184.1 GCF_015731765.1 Nitratidesulfovibrio oxamicus | reverse complement strand
CCGCGCGGCTGCTGGTGCGGGCGCTGGAACGCATGGGGCCTTACCCGTCGCCCGCCGGGCTGCACGCGGCGCTGGCCGGGCTTGACGGCCACGACCTGGGCGTCGGCCTGCCGTACCGATACACCCCCACCCAACAGGGGCTGGGGTTGGTGCGCTTCACCACCGTGCGCAACGGCGTGCCGGTGGACCTGAACGACTTTTCGGAGTGGCGGCGATGAGGCGTTCGCGCCTGTTCGGGCGCACCCTGCGGGGGCTCATCGTGCTGTTCGGGGTGTACGCCGCCGTCACGTCCATCTATTCCGGCTGGACCCTGCACACCCTGCTGACCCGCGAATACGAAAGCAAGGCGCTGGCCATTGCCCGCGCCATTGCCGGGGCGGACCTGGAAAGCCTGATAGGGCGCGACGTGACCACCGTGCAGTCGCGCATCGACCAGTTTCTGGGTATTGACGGTGTGTCCTACGTGCTGGTGGTGGATGGGCGGGGAGAAACCGTGGCCCACACCTTTGTGCCCGTGGTGCCGGACCCGGTGCGCGAACTGGTGGCCTCGCTGGCGGGCGCGCGCATGAACGAGGTCACCGTGCTGCGCGACCGGCTGCCCCTGTCCCAGTCCCAGGGCGGCACGGCGGGGGACGGCGGGCACGGGGGCGAACGTGAAGTGATGCACGTGACCATGCCGGTCTTTTCCGGCGTGGGCGGCTTTGTGCACATCGGCATGGACCGGGGGCGCATCAGCGAGTACATCGACGGCGCCATCCTGCGCCAGCAGGGGCTGGGGCTGGCCTTTTTCGCCGCGTGTGCCGTGGGTGCATGGATGCTGCTGCATTCCATCTCGCGGCCGCTCATGCGTCTGACCGACCAGGCCCGCCGGGTAGCCGCTCACGACTTTTCGGCCCCGCCGGATCTGCCCGCCCTGAAGGCCGACGACGAGATCGGCGACCTTTCCCGCGCCATGGGCACCATGTCCCGCGATCTGGCAGGACTGGTGGAGGGGCTGGAGGATTCGGTGCGCCAGGCCACGGCGGAACTGGGCGGCGCGCTGGAACAGCTTTCCACCATCGTGGCGGGCATGGCCGACGGGCTGCTGGTCACCGATCCGCAGGGCAGGGTGCTGCGCAGCAACGCGGCCCTGTGCGAGATGTTCGGCCTGGACGCCGACCCGGACGGCAGGCCGGTGCGCGAGGTGTTCGGCTTCGTGGCGCCCGACATGCCGGTGCCGGGGGACGGCATCCACGAATTCGCCTTCGAGACGGAAGACGGCGAGGACATCGTGCCCGAGGCCGTGGTGCAGGACAATGCGGCGCTGCTGGCCTTCCTGGACGGGGCCGACGTGCCCGGCCAGCCCATGCACGGCGTGTCCTGCACATTGCCCGGCCCGTCAGCGGGATACGCCGCAGACCCCGTCACCGGACCAGACCCGGGCCTGCCTCCGGGCGCGCCATGCCCCTCGGATACGGGAACGGCCCTGCGCTCGGGCGAGGTGGCCGCCGTACGGCGCGACGGCACCCCCTGCTGGGTGGAGCTTTCGCTGGTGCGGCGGCAGGTGATGGGCACCACCTACGGCATCTGCCTGGTGCGCGACGTGACCGAGCGTCGCCGCGCCCAGAACGCCCTGCACCGCGCCCACGGCATGCTGGAACGCAAGGTGCGCGAACGCACCCGCGAACTGAGCCGCGCCAATGCCCAGCTGATGCTGGAAAACGCCGAGCGCCGCACCGTGGAACAGGCCTTGCGCCGGGCGGAGGCCCGCTTCCGCGGCATTTTCGAACACGCCCTGGAAGGCATCTTCCAGAGTACGCCGGAAGGGCGCTTTCTAAGCGCCAACCCGGCCATGGCCCGCATCCTGGGGTATGAAGGGGTGCAGGACCTGCTGGAGGGCGTGGACTCCATCGGCGAGGGGATTTACGTGGATTCGGCCCGGCGCGAGGAATTCGTGGCCCGCATGGAGGAACACGGTCAGGTCAATGGCTTCGAGTTCCGGGGGCGGCGCAAGGGCGGCGAACTCATCTGGCTGTCGGTCAATGCCCGGCGCGTGCCTGGGGCCGACGGGGCCACCATGTATTACGAAGGCTTTCTCGAAGACGTCACCATGGGCCACGAAAGCCGCGAGCGGCTGGAGCATCAGGCCTTTCACGACCCACTCACCGGGCTTCCCAACCGCGTGCTGTTCCACGATCGGCTGCAAATGGCCCTGAAACGCGCCGCCCGCCGCCGCAACTACACCTTTGCCATGCTGTACCTGGACCTTGACCGGTTCAAGGTCATCAACGACAGCCTGGGCCACGACGTGGGCGACGCCCTGCTGAAGGTGGTGGCAGGCAAGCTGCGCGAATGCGTGCGCGACGTGGATACCGTGGCCCGCTTCGGCGGCGACGAGTTCGGCGTGCTGCTGGAGGAAACCCCCACTCGCGGCACGGCGGTGCGTGTGGCCCGGCGCATTAGGGCACACCTGGCGGAGCCGGTGCGCATCGGCCCGCACGAGGTCTTCACCACGGCCAGCATCGGCATCGTGCTGCGCACCGACCAGTACGCCACGCCGGAAGAACTGGTGCGCGACGCGGACACCGCCATGTACCGCGCCAAGGAACAGGGCCAGTCGCGTTTCAAGGTGTTCAACAAGCGCATGCGCGAAGAGGCGCTGCGCCTTCTGACCATAGAGACCGACCTGCGCCGCGCCGTGGAGCGGCAGGAGATGCGCCTGCACTACCAGCCCGTGGTGGCGCTGGAGGACGGCGGGCTGCACGGGGTGGAGGCGCTGCTGCGCTGGACGCGCGCCGAGGGGGGTGACATTTCGCCCGCCGAGTTCGTGCCCGTGGCCGAGGACACAGGGCTGATCACTTCCATCGGGGCCTTCGCGCTGGAAGAGGTGTGCGTGCAGTTGCGCCGCTGGAACGACGCCGGTCTGCCGCCGCCGGGCGTGGTGCACGTGAACATTTCCGGCCGCCAGTTCATGCAGCCGGGCCTGCCCCACGCCGTGGAGATGCTGCTGGAACGCACCAGCACCGACCCGCGCTCGCTGCGCTTCGAGGTGACCGAAAGCGTGCTGATGCGCCACGGAAGCCAGGCCATCACGGTCATGGCCCAACTGCGCGACCTCGGCATCCGGCTGTGCCTGGACGACTTCGGCACCGGATATTCCTCGCTGGGGTACCTGAAGCGGCTGCCTGTGGATTCCATCAAGATCGACCGCAGCTTCGTGGCCGGGCTGGAGCACGACCGCGACGGGCAGGCCATCGTGCGTTCCATCGTTTCGCTGGGGCTGCATCTGGGGCTGGAGATCGTGGCCGAAGGGGTGGAAACGCCCACCCAGGCGGAAATCCTGGCTTCACTGGGCTGCCGGTATGCCCAGGGCTTTCTGTACGCGCCGCCGGTTTCGGCGGAGGATCTTGCCGCCATGCTGGGGGCTACACCGTTCTCATCCGCCGGGGGTGGTGTTTTCGCGGGTGGTTCGGTATAGCATGACACGCCGCACTTGCCCGCGCCGCCCGAGAAGGAAGGCGGGGCGCGGGCCGCGTCGAGCGTGCTTCACTTCGTCGAACCGGAACCCCCATGCGTTTGCGTCCCCTGCCGATCATCCTGTGCCTTGTGCTGCTTTCCGTTGGCGGCGGCTATGCGGCCTTGCGCCGTCTGGTCGATTCCGATGCGGCGGCACGTCAGTTGGGCGAATCGCTCTCCGCGCTCACCGGGCATGCAAGCCGGGTGCAGGGCGGCGTGCGGGTGGTTTTCGACCCCGACCCCACGGTGGTGGCACGCGACGTGGTCATGGACCAGGCCACCCCTTTTGCCGGGCAGGAGCCGTTGCTGCGGGTGGCGGAGGCGCGGTTCAACCTGCGCCTTGCACCGCTGTTTTCCGGTCGGGTGGAGGTGCGCGGGGTGGAAGTGACCCGCCCCCAACTGGTGCTGCTGGCCGATGGCGAAGGCCGCACCGGCTGGGATGTGCTGCTTGAACGTCTGGGCGGGGGGCCTGCCGCACCGTCACCCGCGCCATCTTCATCCGTTGGTGCCGCCGCTTCTCCTGCCTTTCCGGCTTCTCCTGCTTCCGTTGCAACGACTGGCGCATCCGGTGCCTCTGGTGCCTCTGGTGCATCCGGTGCTCCCGGCTCATCAGCCCACCCCGACAGGCCCGTGGAGGCCGCTCCGGCGTCCCCAGCCGTGAAGGGCGAACCACGCATCGAATCTCCGCCCCCATCATCGGGCATATCCTGGTTCACGCCGCAGGTGGTGCTGACCGGCACCGCCGCGTTGCGCATCGACGATGCCGACCTGCAATGGCGGAATACTGCCAGCGGTGCGCAGTTGCACGTCCGGGGACTGGATGTCGCCCTGGTGTCAAACAAGGGCCGTCTGGCAGAGGCGGCGTTGCGTCACGGCAGCCTGGAGTGGCGCGCCGGGCCGCAGGCGCGGCCCGCCACGGTGCGAGATATTGACGTGTCGTTCACCACGCCCGGCGGCGGCTGGAAGGCGCTGCGCGACCTGTTTCAGGGGGCGCTGGACGTGGTGCCCTCCCGCGAGGGAGCCGGTCAGGCAGATTCCGCCAACCAGGAACGCGCGACAGGGCAGGGCAGTGGCGCAGGTCGGGGGGCCGGGAGCAGGGCGGGCATGTTGCGCATGTCCTGCACGTATGACGCGGCACCGGGCGTCACCGGCTCGCTGGGTCTGGAGGCGACCGTTTTTCATGCGCTGCCGGACAGCATGCCTTCGGGCATGGCCGGGCTGCTGCCCACGGAGGCCCGCGGTACGGCCCGGGCGCGCGGCAACATGCCGCTGGGCGGGCATGCCGTGCCCTTCGAGCTTGTAGTGCCCTTTGACGCGCGGCGCGGCGCGGAGGCGCGCATTACCGGAGCGCGCCTGCAACTGGAGCAGGATGCC
>NZ_VRYY01000183.1 GCF_015731765.1 Nitratidesulfovibrio oxamicus | reverse complement strand
CGCGGCTGCCCCCTCCCGATCCGCACATCCTGACGCCCTGCCGCTCGCGACGGTTGCCGCGCCGCCGATCGGACGCCCCCCCTGCCGCACTCGCCCCCTCCTGGCACCGTCGCCGCTCCCGCCTTTCCGCCGACCTTTCAGCACTGTTGCGAGTGCTTCCTCACGTTTTCCGCAGGGTTCCTCGCATTGACTTACCGGGGGGTATGCCGCATAAGTTTCGGGCTGCCGCGCGGCGGTTTGCGCCGTTTCGCCCGTCATGCCGCTCCTTCGCCATCGCGAAGGGAACCGCAACGGGAACACGCGCCGGGCCGCACACCGCGCAAAACATCGCAAGGGGTCCATCATGCTCGAAATACGCGACCTGCACGTCTGCATCGGCGACGTAGTGGTTCTGAAAGGCATCGATCTCAAGATAGAAGCCGGAGAGACCTTCATCCTGTTCGGTCCCAACGGCTCCGGCAAGACCACCCTGCTCATGACCCTCATGGGCTTCGCCAATTATACCGTCACCCAGGGCCAGATCCTGTTCAAGGGGCAGGACATCACCCATGCACCCATGTACGAGCGCGCCCGTCTCGGCATCGGCATGTCGTTCCAGCGCCCGCCCACCATCCACGGCCTGAAGACCGGACACCTGGTGAAGATGTGCGCCCGCGAGCGCGAGGTGGACGTGGACGACCTGGCCCGCAAGGTCAATTTCGACCGGTTCCTTGAGCGCGACGTCAACGCCGGGTTCTCCGGCGGCGAAATCAAGCGGTCAGAAATGCTCCAGCTCATGGCCCAGCGGCCCGACCTGGTGCTGTTCGATGAACCGGAATCGGGCGTTGACCTCGAGAACATGGCCCTCATCGGTCAGACCGCCCGCCAGTTGCTGGACGGCATGCCCCCGGCGTCCTGCTCGATGAAGCAGCAGAAGGCCCGCTGCAAGACCTCCGGCCTGATCATCACCCACACCGGCTACATTCTCGAATACGTCAACGCCGACCGTGGCCAGGTGATGTACGACGGGCACCTGTGCTGCGAGGCGCGGCCCCGCGACATCCTCGACCACGTCAGCAAGTACGGCTACCAGGAATGCCTGCGCTGCCTCGACAGCGACGCATCGCTCGGCCAGATCAAGGAGGCGCTGTAGCCATGGCTTTCAAGAACGTGGACCTCACGCGCTACAGCTTCGAAGGGGCGCAGGCAGACGCCATCACCGACCTTTCCACGCTGGACGAATTCGACCGCAAGCGGCTGCTGTACGCGGGCATCGACGTGAATGCCAAGGAACGCAGCGGCTCGTTCATGCACATGAACCACAGCGGCGTGCACTGCCAGTCCACCCAGGAAGGCCTGGAACTGATGGACATCAAGCAGGCGCTCAAGACCTATGACGGCCTGCCGCAGTACTTCTGGAAGATGGTGGACCCCAACCGCGACGAATACACCCGCGCGGCTGCGGAACACCTGCACGGCGGCTACTTCATCCGCGCCCGCAAGGGGGCCAGGATCGAAGCGCCCGTTCAGTCGTGCCTGTTCATCAAGGGCAACGGCGTGGGCCAGAACGTGCACAACGTGGTCATCGTGGAAGAAGGCGCGGAGATGCACATCATCACCGGCTGCGCCACGGCCCACGGCACGCGAGAGGCTGCGCACCTGGGCATTTCCGAATTCTTCGTGCACAAGGGCGGCAAGCTCACCTTCACCATGATCCACAACTGGGGCGAAGACACCGCGGTGCGTCCGCGTTCCGCCGGGGTGCTCGAGGAAGACGCGGTGCTGGTGAACAACTACGTGCTGCTCAAGCCCGTGAAGGACTTGCAGATGTACCCCACCCTCACCCTTGCCGGGCGCGGGTCGGTGGCGCGGTTCAACTCGGTCATCGTGGCGCCGGAAGGCTCGTACGTGGATACGGGCAACCGCATCCTGCTCAACGCGCCCGACACGCGCGGCGAAATCATCGCCCGCACCCTGACCACCGGCGGCACCATCATCAACCGGGGGCACATCGGCGCCTACCAGGTGCCCGCGCGCGGCCACCTGGAATGCAAGGGCCTGATCCTGGGCAACGGCGTCATCCACGCCATTCCGGAACTCGAAGGCACCGTGGACGGCGTGGAACTGTCACACGAGGCAGCCGTCGGCAAGATCGCGCAGGAAGAAATCGAATACCTCATGGCGCGTGGCCTGGACGAGGACGAAGCAACCTCCACCATCGTGCGCGGCTTCCTGAACGTGGACATCATGGGCCTGCCCCGCGAACTGGAACAGGCGGTGGAAGACCAGATCAACCAGCTGGACGCCAGCGACGCCATGTAGCCGGCCGCCGCGGATAGCCGCGCAACGGCACGCCATGACTCACCATGACGCGGCATGACTCACCATGACGCGCCATGGCACGCAACGTCGCAGAACGGCGGCAGGCAGCGCCAGTCAGCGGTACCCGCGCCACCAGCCTGAAAAGAAACGATGACGGCCCCGGCAGTTGCATGCTGCCGGGGCCGTCTTGCGCGTGACAGGGAAAGGGTGAAAACCGATGCGTGCGCCTGCCGGGCTACCCGGCCTTGCGCTGCAACTCCGTCACCAGACCGCGCAGTTCTTCGGCCATACGCCCCAGGTCGCGGATTTCCTTGTCCTCTTCGGTCACCAGGCGGCCATTGTCGCGGGCAATCCCGTCCACCTGCGCAAGGCTGCGGGTAATCTGCTCCGATGCGGCGGACTGCTGTTCTGCCGCGGCGGCAATGGCCTGCACCTGCCCGGTGACGTGCACGGCCATGTCCAGGATGCCGCGCAGCACCTCGCCGGAATCCGCGGAGCGCCTCTCCGCCAGTTCCATGGCCCGCAGCGAATCGTCCATGCTGCGTGCATTGGCCTCGGTCAGCGACTGGATGCCCTTGATGGTCTCGCCCACCTCGCGGGTGGCGTTCATGGTCTTTTCGGCCAGCTTGCGCACCTCGTCCGCCACCACGGCAAAGCCGCGTCCGGCGTCACCGGCGCGGGCCGCCTCGATGGCGGCATTGAGGGCCAGCAGGTTGGTCTGGTCGGCAATATCGTTGATGACGCTCATGACCGTGCCGATGGCCTCAGACTGGCCGCCCAGCCTGCGCATGTTCTCGTGCAGGCTTTCGGCAAGCTGGCGCAACTCGCCCATGGCGTCCATGGTGGCGGTGACGGCCTCGGCCCCCTGCCGGGCCCGCTCGCGCGAAGCTTCCGTCTCGCGGGCGGCATCGGCGGCGCTGCGGGCCACGTCCATGACCGAGGCGTTCATCTGCTCCATGGCGGTGGCGGTTTCGGCCACGCGGGTGGTCTGCGAACGCGATCCCTCGGACAGCGTGGCCGAACGGCTGGCCAGTTCGCGCGCTGAGACGCCAAGATCCTCGGTCATGCGTTGCAAGTGCAGGGCCGCCTCCAGCATGCCTTCCTTGGAGGCCATGGCGGCGCGGGCCTGCTCGTCGGCGTTGCGGGCGGCCTCGCTGGCGCTTTCCGCCAGGCGACGGGCTTCGTCCTGCTGGGCGCTCATGCGCGCGATGTTGCCGCGCAAGGTGGTGACCATCACATCCAGGGCCGACTGCAAGGCGGATACCTCGTCCTCGCCCTCCACGGCGATGTGGCAGTCAAGATCGCCCGCCGCGATGTCCTGCGCGGTGCGGGTAGCCTCGCGCAGGGGCAGTACGATGGACCGGGCCAGCAGATAGGCCACCGGCAGCCCCACAAACAGCAACAGGCCCAGCACTACGGCGTAGGTGTACATCACCTCGCGGGTGCGCACCTGTTCCATGGAATTGGCCACCTGCGCTTCGGCAGCCTCGATATTGTCGAGGTAGATGCCCGTGCCCACCCAGAACGGGGTGCCGGGAATGCTTTCGGCGTAGCCCAGCTTGGGCTGGTCGCCCATGCCCGGCTTGGGGAACACGAAGGTCACAAATCCGCCCCCGGCAGATGCCACGCGGGACAATTCACGCACATAGTACTTGCCCTCGCGGTCCTTGGTGTCGCCCAGGTCCTTGCCCACCAACTGCTTCTGCACAGGGTGCGCGGCGTTCACGGTACCCTTGTACACGTAGAAGTAGCCGGAGCGGTCCGCGTCAAAGCGCACCCGTTCCACCCCCTTTGCGATGACTGACCGCTGCGCCTCTTCATCCAGCCCGGTGGACAAGTCTCCAAGGGATACGGCCAGGGCATGGGTAAGTGCCTGAATGCGGTTCTTCTCGGCTGAAAGCATGCTCTCCTTGGCCGTGGCGATGCCCGCCCCGGCTATGTGGTCCGCCACCCAGTACAACCCCACGGCCATTCCGGCCAGGAACAGGGTCATGATGGCGAACAAGGCATAGATGCGTTTGGCGATGGTAAACTTGCGGAACATGTTCCCCCCAAGGCAACCGACGAAAGGTGAAAAAAAAGGCCGCCATGCGACAGCCACGCGTTCGTGCGCACAGTCAGCAGAATCCCTGACAAGGTAAGTCCGGGAACCCCCGCTGACAATGAGTGTTATCCCTACCTTTTGCCAGTGTTCACCCTTCTGGCATGGCACGTCGAACCGACCACCGCCGTGGCAACGTCATATCAGCCGTCCATTTCGTGTCTGGCTGTCGCATCGTCACGGATATGTCGCATGCATTACACGCCGCCCATTGGCGCGTCCCTCGCCTCACGCAGCCCTCCCATGTCGCGTGCATGTCCCAACGCCTCATCCCCGCCTCCACAGCCGTTCCCTGCCGCCGAACGCACGAAGGCCCCGGTGATTTCTCACCGGGGCCTTTTCGTGATGTGTCGGGATGCGGTTGCGCATCCCTTTGAGAATAAGTGCTGGCATCGGCCTACTTTCCCACGCAAGAGTACGCAGTATCATCGGCGATGGAGGGCTTAACTTCCGAGTTCGGAATGGGATCGGGTGTACCCC
>NZ_VRYY01000182.1 GCF_015731765.1 Nitratidesulfovibrio oxamicus | reverse complement strand
GGGGCGCGCGGGCGGATCTGCCGTCGGCGCGGGAATCGCCGGACGCGGCACCTTCGGCGGCCTCGCCATCGGCTTCGCGCGACTGGCCAGGCCTGTCACTACGGTCGCTCCGATCACCCCGGTCACCATTCTCGCCACGGGCCTCACCGTCACGCTCACGGCGGCCACGGCCACCACGGCGGCGACGGCGACCGCTGCGTTCGCCCTCCGGCCTGTTCTCGTCGTCATCGTCGACGGATTCGGCGTCGTCACGGCCATCGGCCCCGGCGTCGTGCCCGGCCATGGCCGGGGCGGCCTCACCGCGTTCACGGCGGGGCTGCTCGTCTCTGGAACGCTCGTCTCTGGAACGATCATCACGCGGGCGGGGAGCACGGGCCGCACGAGGTTCGACGGCGTCCGCTTCCGCCGTCTCCGCGGTGGCAGCGCCCCGTTCCTCGCGGGATTGCGTGGTGGAAGCGGCGTCGCTGGAGGCGACGGTGTCCGTGGCACCGGGGGCGGGAGCAGCAGGCTGTCCCGACGGGACGGATTGTGCGGAAGGGGCCAGACGGCCTATCTGCCCTATCTGGGCGCGGCGCGCGCGGATCTTGGCCTTGCGCGCCCCAACGATGCCGAAGATGCCGGACTTGGCATCCTGGACGATGTCTATCTCGAGCTTCTCGCGAGGGGCGTCGAAGTAGGAGCAGGCCTCGCGAATGGCATCGTCGAGGCTTTTCCCCTGAAACTCCTTGTATCCATCCATGCTGTCACCTCGAAGTGGGAGGGAGGGGGGCGTAGCGGAAGGTGCCTTGCGGACGGTTGGCCCGCCGCGCGGTCATGCGCCCGCCATGCGGACACGCGACCGGCGCAGGCCGCCTCTCCGCCCGCGCTGGGCAGGCGGAGAGGGGCGAAAGGGCCTTCCTATGCCTTGCGGAGCATCCACCACTGCTGCGCGATGGACAGCACGTTGTTGCACAGCCAGTACACCACGAGGCCCGACGGGAAGCTCAGGAACATGAAGGTGAACACCACGGGCATGAACATCATGATCTTGGCCTGGGTCGGGTCGCCGGGGGCGGGCGTCAGCTTCTGCTGCAACAGCATGGTGGCGCCCATGACGATGGGGGTGATGTAGTAGGGGTCCTTGGCCGAAAGGTCGGCCAGCCAGACCATGTCGGTGAACGGCAGATGCGTGATGAACGAGGCGTGGCGCAGTTCGATGGCGTTCAGCAGCGCCTGGTACAGGCCGAAGAAGACGGGAATCTGCACCAGCATGGGCAGGCAGCCGCCCGCCGGGTTGACCTTGTAGGTCTTGTACAGGCGCATCATCTCTTCGTTCATCTTCTCGCGGTCGTCGCCGTGCTTTTCGCGCAGCTTCTGGAGCATGGGCTGAAGCTTCTTCATCTGCTCCATGGACTTGTAGCTCTTGTGCGAAAGCGGCCAGAACACCAGTTTGATGACCACGGTAAGCAGGATGATGGCCACGCCGTAGTTGCCCACGTACCTGTGGAAGAACTCCAGCAGGTCCACCAGCGGCCGGGCGATGATGCTGAACCAGCCGAGGTTGATGGCCTCGGCAAGCTGGTTGGGGGCTTCCTTCAGCAGGCCGCGGTCCTTGGGACCGAACCAGTAGTTGCAGGCCACGGTGGTTTCGCCGCCCGCGGGGATGGACACGTCGCCGCGCTCCATGGCCACGCGGTACACGCCTTCCTGCAGCTTGCCCTTCAGGGTCACGCCGGTGGTGTCCACCGGGGCCGCCGCCACCAGGAAGTAGTTGCTCATCACCGCGCCCCAGCTCAGGGCGCCGGTTTCCAGCACGCCCTTTTCAAGATCGGAGGCGCTGGTCTTTTCGCTGAACGAACCGTCGTGCAGCCAGGCCACGCGGGTGTGGTCGTACTGGCCGCCGTTGGGCGACAGGTTGCCCGTGCCCACGGTAAAGCCCAGGCGCACGGTGCGCGCATCGGCCAGCGGGGCCAGGCGCACCTTTTCGGAAATGAGGTAGGTGTCGGCGCTGAAGGTCAGTTCGCGCACCACGCGCACGCCGTCCACTTCGCCGGTGAAGGTCAGCACGCCGGACTGTCCGGCGCCCAGCGACAGGTCGCCGCCGTCGAAGGACCACTGGCCGGTGTTCCACGAGGGCTGGCCGTTGATCAGCAGGCCCAGGGGCGACATGACCGTGGAGGCGGTGTCCACCATGTCCACGGCGGGTGCGCCGGCGGTGATGGCCGTCCGGTAGCGCGTCAGGCTGAAGTGCTTCAGCACGCCGCCGCCGGAATGCAGCACGGCCTTGTACAGCGGCGTGACAACCGTCACCTCGCGTCCGGCGGACGGCAGGAAGACGGGGGTTTCGGCGCGGGGAGCGGGCGCGGCGGCCTGCGGGGCCGCCTGCGAGGCCGACGGTGCGGCTTCTTCCTGCTGGACCTGGGGAGCGGGCTGACCGTTCCAGCCCATGTGATCGGCAAGGTAGCTCCAGCCCACAAGGACCACGAAGCTCAAGGCGATGGCGATAATGGCGCGCTTACTTTCCATGGGAGATCGACAGCTCCTGTGCTGTTGCGTGTCTGGCTGTTGCAGTGGCGGAAGCGCCGGGGGCGGCGCTTCCGGAATGCCGGGGCGGGGGCACGGGATCATACCCGCCTGCGCACCATGGATGGCAACGCAGCAACCGCCGGCAGGCCAGCAGCAGGCCGCGCACGACGCCGTGCGTCAACACGGCCTCGGCGGCGTAGGCAGAACAGGTCGGCACATACCGGCAGGCGGGCGGAAGACAAGGCGAGATGAAGCGCTGGTAGCAGCGGATAGGCCACACGACCAGTTCGCGCGGTAAGGTGCTCATTGCGCTCCGGTTTCCGCCTCGCGGGCCGTGCCAGGCCGGACCTCGTCGGTGGGGGCGGTGCCTGATGGGGCCGTGCGCGGCATGACCGCTTCGGGTCCGGAGGGCACCGGTCCGGAACCATCCGCCACGGCTGCCTCCGGCCTGTGGGCGCCGGTGCGGTCGTCCGCGCCGTGGTGGGCGCGAAGTTCCGGCAGCAGGGGCAGGAGTTCCTGGATGACGAGGGCGAGTGTGACCCGCTCGGGCTTGAGGTGGCGCTTGGGCACCACGATGACGTCCACGTCATCGGGCATCAAGGCGCGGTGGAGCCGGAAAAACTCGCGCAGCACCCGCTTGACGCGGTTGCGCTGCACTGCCGACCCCGTCTTCCTGGTAACGGCCAGCCCCAGGCGCCACCCTTCCGGGCTGGCCGTGCGATCCAGGTCGAATAGGACGAACAGGACGAAATGCTTGGTAAAGAGACGGCGTCCCTTGTCGTAGCAGGCCAGGTAGTCGGGCCTGCGGACAAGCCTGTTGTGCCGGGGAAAAACTAGAGAGCTAATCTCTTGCGCCCCTTGGCACGACGACGACGAATGATGGCGCGACCGTTGGCGGTGCTCATGCGGACGCGGAAGCCGCAGGTACGCTTGCGGCGAATCTTGCTGGGCTGGTAGGTTCTCTTCGACATGGAATTTCTCCTTCAAAAAATATGAACGGACCTGTTTACCCGGTATGCAGGCCCGCGTCAAGCGCAGGCTGCCATTGCGGGCACGGGCCGCATGCGGCCAGAGGGGGTGCCGAATCGGACGCGGCGGGCCGAGTCAGAAGCCAACAGACCGGGCCGGGCAAAGCCCGCCTTCGGCACCGCAGACATAGGCCCTTCGGGCTTGGAATTCAAGTGAAATCGACGCGGCGGCCACCCGGGCGGGCAGCGGCCCGCCCGATCACTGCACGCCTCCGCGCCTTTCACCTCCACGGGACGGCGCGGCGCACCACGCAAAAGGCCCGACGGCGCGTCGTTTCAGCGCACCGCCGGGCCTTTCGCCAACGTTCCTGACGCACCGCCGAAAATCACCGCCACGCCATTTCCCGCCACACCCCGCGGGACGGACCTGAAAGATGCTGTCCGACCGGGTCGTGCCCCGCGTAACGGTGCCCAGTGCCCGAACCGTCTAGACAGCCGACTTGGGAGCCGCCTTGGCTGCCGGCTTGGCTGTCGGCTTCGCGGCGGGCTTGCCATCGGCCTTTCTGGCCGGGGTCCTGGCGGGCTGCTTCTGGGCGCCGGGCTTCTTGACCGCCTGCTTCTTTGCCGGGGCAGCCTTTTTGGCCACGGGCTTGCCCGCCACGGCGGAAGACTTGGACCCGATGGGCGGAAAATCCTTGAGCAGCGGCATGGCCGCCGGATCCGCGGGCGTCCCCGAAGCCGAGGAAGGCACGGCAACCGGCGCAGGATAAACCGGACGCCCCCCCGATTGCCCCAATGCGCCAACCGCCGCGGGTACCGCCACTGCCGCCTGCGGCGCCATGGTCACCGCCGCGCCGGAAAACGCCTGACGCCGCCCGGCGTACTGGTTCCACGGGTCGCCCTGCCCGGCCATCATCCTGCGCGTATCGCCGCGCACGGGCAGGTGGTACTCGTAGGCGGCCATCACCGCCGCATCGTCCAGCCGCACCACCCGCAACGACACATACGCCGTCCCGCCCGCCAGCGAATAGGTGCCAACCAACGCCGCCTGGGCGTCGTATTCCGATTGCATCAGCCGGGTGGCATCGCGCGAAAGCAGAAATTCGCCCTGCGGCGTGAAGGTCAGCGCCCGGCCCATGCGCGCCTCGAGCACGCGGTAGCCGTGCTGCCCGAGGCGCGAGGCCACCTGCTGCATGGTCACCCGGCCAAAGGGCGTACTGCGTTCCAGGTTGTCCACGTCGGCCAGGGTGGCCACCAGAATGGGGCTGCCCGTGCTCACGCGCGAGGCCATCACCGCGTGCAGCGCATCGGCGGCGTAGGTGTTGGCGTTGAGCAGTTCCGACCCTTCCGGAGGGTTGACCAGCACCCCGCCGGGCGCGGCGGGCTGGCGCGCGGCAGCGCCCACGGGACCGGCATCGGCCCGAGCCGGA
>NZ_VRYY01000181.1 GCF_015731765.1 Nitratidesulfovibrio oxamicus | reverse complement strand
CACGCCGCCGCCCGGCGCCATCCCCGACGCGGCCCCCGAAGCCACGGCCCCTTCCGGCCCCGCCGCTGACGGCCCTGCCTGCCCAGCCAGCCTGATCAACGAGACTGCCGGGGGCAACCAGACCCATGGGGTCACCGGGGCCACCCAGAACGGCCGGAGCGGCTAGGCCCCTCTTTCCATCCGGAGCTGCACGGTGCGCACGCGCTTTCTCGCCATAACCGCCCTTGTCATGGTCATCGCCGCCGCCATCCAGCTGTGGTGGGACAGCGAACCCGTGACCCCGGTGGACATGACGCGCCGGGCAGAGGTGAAGGCGCCGGAAGCCGTGCCCGCCATCACCTATGCCTACCTGCCGCAGTATTCGCACTCCACCTCGTACCTGCGCCACCGCGCCCTTGTGGAATACCTGCAAAAGGTCACGGGCCTCGCCATCCGCCAGGTGTTCCCCGATACCTTCGAGGCGCACCGCCGCATGGTCGAGCGCGGCGAGATCGACATCTCCTTCTCCAACCCCATGACCTACGTGCTGCTGGCGCAAAGCGGCGCGCAGGCCTTCGCGGGCATCGTCGAACCCTCTGGCCGGGCCACCTTCCGTGGACAGATCATCGCCCGCGCCGACAACACCGCCATCAGGAACGAGCAGGACTGCCGGGGCAAACGGTGGATCGCCGTGGACCCCTATTCCGCCGGGGGCTACCTGTTCGTGCTGGGCCATTTCCGCGACAAGGGCCTGTCGGAAAGCGACTTTGCCGAAATCGCCTTTGCCCCCGGCCCCGGCGGCAAGCAGGAAAAGGCCGTACTGGGCGTGTACGCGGGCCGCTACGACATCGCCTCCATCCGCGAAGGCACCCTGGGCATCCTGGAAGGCAAGGTGGACCTTTCCGCCCTTAAGGTGGTGGCCAACACCCGCGAATACCCCAGCTGGGTCTATGCCGCGCGCAAGGGGCTGGACCCGGACATCGTGCGGCGCATCGCCAGCGCCCTGTTCGCGCTTTCGGAAAACGACCCCGAGCACGAACGCATCCTGGCCGCCGCGGGCATGCGCGGCATCATTCCCACCACCGACCGCGACTACGACCCCTGCCGCGAACTGTTCTCCAAGCTGCGGCTCGACCCGTCCAAGGTGGGGCTGGAATGAACTTGCTGCGCCGCCTGAACTTTCGCCGCAAGCTCAACCTCGGCATCACGCTCATCGTGCTGTTCGTGGCCGCGCTGCTGGCCTTGTTCGTCACGCGCATCGCGGCCAACGCCCTCATCGAGGAAAGCAAGCGGCGCGGCGCGGTGCTGGCCACCAACCTGGCCCTGCGCGCGGCAGACCCCATGCTGTCCACAGACTTCCTGCGCCTGCGCAACCTGGTGGACGAACTGCTGAACGTGGACAGCGACATCGTCTACGCCTTCATCATGGATGACCGGGGCCAGGTGCTGGCCCACACCTTTGGCCGCACCTTCCCGCTGGACCTGCTGGAGGCCAACGCCTCCGAGGACGGCCACCTTGCCGTGCGCCTGCTGGATACCGGGCGCGAGCGCATCTACGACTTTGCCGCGCCGGTGATGGTGGGCGGGCGCGAGTTCGGCGCCATCCGCATCGGGCTTTCGCGCACCAAGGTGCTGGACGTGGTCAACGGCATGATCTTCGCCATCAGCGGGCTTTCGGTGGTGGCGCTGCTTGTGGCCGTGGTCATCAGCGCCCATTTCGCCAAGCGCATCACCGCCCGCATCGGCGCGCTGAAGGAGCACGCAGAGGAAATCGTGCGCGGCAACCTGCACCTGCCCGCCACCACCTCCGCCCGACGCAACTGCTGGGAACAGCGGCTGTGCGGCCGTACCGACTGCCCCGCCTACGGCGACACCGAGCGCCGCTGCTGGTACGTCAAGGGCACCGCCTGCGCGGGCTGCGACGGCAGGGCCTACCCCGCCAAACTCGCCCAGTGCCGCCAGTGCGAGGTGTACGAAACCTTTGCCGGTGACGAGATAGAGGAACTGGCCGACACCTTCGACGTGATGGCCCACGCCCTGCGCGCCCACATCGCCGAACTGCGCGAGACCGAGCGCGACCTGACGCGCCAGCAGGGCATCATGCGCACCATCCTGGAAGTGACCCCCGACCGGCTGGCCCTGCTGGACGAACACCTGCGCTACCTTTCCGTGAACAAGGCCTTTGCCGATTCGCTGGGCCTGACCCCGCCGGAAATCATCGGCAGGAGCGACTTCGACATCTTTCCGCGCGACACGGCAGAAATGCGTGTGGCCGAAAACCGCGCCGTCCTCACCTCCGGCATGCCCATCTACCGCGAGGCGCAGGACCACCGCGACGTCATCCCCTCTGCGGGCGGCAGCAACGCCGCCCCGGATTTCGGCCCCGGGCGCGACGAATGGTTTCACCTGGTCAAGGTGCCGGTGTCCGACGAAACCGGTCGCATCATCGGCGTGTTGTCCACCGCGCGCGACATCACCGCCATCCGCAGCTACCAGGACCAGCTCATCCAGTCGCAGAAGATGGAATCCATCGGCAAACTGGCTGGTGGCGTGGCGCACGAGATCAACACCCCCCTCGGCATCATCCTCGGCTACGCGCAACTGCTGCAAGAGGACGTGCCCCCGGACGCCCAGATGCACCAGGACCTGCAGATCATCGAGAAACAGGCCAAATTCTGCCGCAAGATCGTCTCCGACCTGCTGGGTTTTTCGCGCCAGACCCAAAGCCAGAAAAAGGAGATGTGCTTCAACAACTCCGTCATGGAAGTGGTCACCCTGGTGCGCCACACCTTCTCGCTGGAGAACGTGACCATCCTCACCGATCTCGACGACCGGCTGCCCGTCATCTACGGCGCGCCCGAAAAGCTGAAGCAGGTCTGGATGAACCTGCTGAACAACGCCACCGGCGCCATGCCCGGCGGCGGGCTGATCAAGGTGCGCACCCGGCTGGACATCGTGAACATGACCGTCACCGCCTGGTTCGCCGATACCGGCACCGGCATCCCCGAAGCCAACCTGCAAAAGATCTTCGACCCGTTCTTTTCCACCAAGCCCGTGGGCAAGGGCACCGGCCTCGGCCTGTCCGTGTCCTTCGGCATCATCGAAGACCACGAAGGGTTCATCGAAGCACACAGCCCGCTGCCTCCCGGCTTCATCGACGAAGACATGCCCCAGGGCGCAACGCGCGGCCCCGGCACCGTGTTCCGCGTGGTCCTGCCCCTGGAGCCCCTGGGAGCCGCCGACCTGCCCGATACCGACCCCCGGGCCAAGGTGCAGCCGGAAGAAAAACAAGAAGGAAAGGGTACCGGAGAGGGGGGCCTTTGACGCGCTGCGGTCCTCATCCGCAAGACTCGCGCGTTGCGTACGATGGCCGTAAGGCTCGCAAGCTCGCCAACGGCTGCCCCCCCCTAAACTTTTTATTTGTCGGGTAATCTTTCCTTAAAGGGGTGCAGGGGACAGATGCCCCCAGCCCGCCGGAGGCGGACAAGAACAACACACGCCCCGGAACAAGAAGCAGAAAACAAAGAAGGAAGCCCATGGCGGACATCATCGTGCTGGACGACGTCATCGACGCGGGGGTGCTGATCAAGCGCATCCTGGAGCGCAAGGGCCACGCGGTCTCGGTGTTCACGGACGAGGAAGAGGCCATCGCCCACGTGCGCGGCAAGGGCGCGGACCTGGCCATCCTGGACATGAAGCTGCGGCGCATGACCGGGGTGGAGGTGCTGGAAGAGATGAAAAAGCTGCGCCCGGACATCCGGGTGATCATGCTGACCGGCTACCCCACCCTGGAAACGGCGCGCGAATCGCTGCGCCTGGGCGCCAACGAGTACTGCGTGAAGCCCATCGACAAGGACGAACTGGAAAGCAAGGTGGCAGAGGTGCTGGGCGGCTGACGCCGCCGAGGCGGGGTTCCGCATCCGTCCGCCACTTCCACCACAGACAGCCCAAGGGAGCGCAATGGCCATCGGCGAACTGTTCCGTCACTGGACCTACCAGGTCTTCGCGCCCGGCACCCTGCTGCGGCGCAAGTACAACGCGTTCCGCGAGCTGTTGCGGCACGATTCGCGCAGCCTCGAACTCATCGCCGAACTGGAGGACATCCGCTACGGCAACGAGAAGGTGGACTGGTCGCGCGTGGTCGAACTGGCCGACCAACTGGACGATGCGGTGCGCTCCATGCTGGGCCAGCTGATGGAGATGAACCCCGCCCGGTACATGGGCCTTGCCGACTACTGCAACAAGATCGCCTTCTACATGCGCATGGCCGTCAGTGTGCCGGAGCCGGACCTGGCCCCGCCCTACGTCATTCCCCTGGCAGAGGCGCACCAGCGCCCGGACCGCGCTGGCGGCAAGGCCGCGCGCCTGGCCGCCGTGCGCAGCCAGTCCATGCTGCCCGTGCCCGACGCCACGGTGGTCACCGCCGCCGCCTACCACTATTTCATCGAACACAACGAACTGCGCGAGCCCATCGACGCGCGCCTGCGCCGCCTGCGCCTGTCGCGCCCGGACGAACTGGCCGTCATTTCCGAGGAACTGCGGGCCATGATCCTGGAGGCGGAACTGCCGCCCCGGCTGGAAGAGGACATCCTGACCGCCGCCTACGCCATGAGCCCCCAGCGCACCCCGCTGGCCGTGCGCAGCAGCGCCGTGGCGGAAGACGGCCCGGTATCCTTCGCCGGGCAGTACGCCAGCGTGCTGGGGGTGGAGCCGGGCCACGCGGGCATGGCCTGGAAGCGGGTGGTGGCCTCCAAGTACCAGCCGCGCGCCCTGTCCTACCGCATCCTGCACGGGCTGGCCGACGCGGAAACTCCCATGGCCGCGCTGCTCATGCCCATGCTGGACGCGGCCTGCGCCGGGGTCATCTACACCCGCGACCCGGACCCGCCGCGCCGCCTGCCCGCAGAGGAACTGGCCGAGGGCGTCACTGCCGTGCACGCCGTGGCGGG
>NZ_VRYY01000180.1 GCF_015731765.1 Nitratidesulfovibrio oxamicus | reverse complement strand
CGGGCTGGGGCCACGGCGCGTGCGTCGCTGGCGGCGCGGGCCATTTCCTCTTCCAGCGCCTCCGCCTGGGCCACCACGTCGGTGTCGACGCGGTCCCACGGCTGGGCCGGGTGCACCCGGTAGGGCTTGCCGTCCTCTGGCTGCGGCAGCAGGTGGGCGTGCTGGAAGGTCAGCGGCTCGCCCCATTCGCTCACGGTCAGCACGCCGAAGCCGTCAAGCCGCAGGAACAGCAGGTCCATGAGGTCTTCCTGCGAAAGCAGGTCCGGCCCGAGGTGGGTGTGCAGCAGGCGCAGGCCGCGCAGGCGGCCCGTGCCGGTGCGGGCGCGGGGCAGTTCCGGAATGGTGATGGCTCCGGTGTCGCCCACCAGCACCATGGCCACGCGGCCCTGACGGTCGATGAGCACGGCCACCTGCCGCCCCACGCTGCGGGACAGGGCGGCCAGTTCGCGGGCCTGCTCGTGCGAATAGCCCCCCACGGACGGGAAGCGGCGCTGGTACAGACGGGTCAGTGCCTTGACGTGGCTGGGCTTGAGCCCCTGGGTGTTGCCGAGAACCTTGGCGATGGGAGTGCTCCTGCGCTGGCGGAATGAAACATGGTGCGCCCGGTCTCTGCGGTCATTTGCGGACGGCTGCCCGGCGCGAAAGGACATCATACGCGGAAGGGGCGGCGCGGGGAAGCGGGACGTGGGAAGGGGGCAGCGGAAAAGGGATGCGGGCCGGACGCCCCGCCCCGTCCCGCCCCGTCCCGCATGACAAAACCGGGCGCCCTTGCGGACGCCCGGTCGGCTGTCGAAACGGAGGCGGCTGCGCTATCTTGCCGCCGCCGCCAGATAATCGGCGATCATCCGGTCGTAGGCTGCCGTGGCGGCAAAGGTGAGCACCGACATCTCGCGCCGGAACTCCAGCCCCACGCGCATGGAATTGGTGCGCATTTCCTCCATGGCCTGCCCGTAGTACGCGGGCGAGGGCAGCACGAGGATGGAGTGGTAGTTCTTGGCCGCAGCGCGCAGCATGCACGGGCCGCCGATGTCGATTTCCTCCACGGCCTGCTTGAGGTCCAGCCCCTTGGCCGCGGCGGTGGCGAAGTCGTACAGGTTCACACAGATCAGGTCGAACGGGGCAATGCCCAGTTCGCGCAGCGTGGCCACGTGTTCCGGGTTGTCCTTGTCGGCCAGCACGCCGCCGTGGATGTGCGGGTGCAGCGTCTTTACCCGGCCCCCGAGGATTTCGGGAAAGCCGGTCACGCGGCTTACGGGGGTGACCTTCAGCCCCGCCCCTTCGAGCATGCGGCGCGTGCCGCCGGTGGAGACGAGTTCCACGCCGTTGCCCGCCAGAAAGGCCGCGAAATCGGCCAGGCCGCTCTTGTCCGTGGCGCTCATGAGCGCCCGTTTGATGGGCAGGAACTCCATGCGTTCTCCTTGTCGCGGAATCTCGGAAACGTTCACTTGCCAGTGCCAGAAGAAACCCGCCAGCGCAAGGGAGTGAGCGGTATGCCCCGCCATGTGGGCAGCCGCACCGGCGGGGGAGCGGCACGACGGCAACCGCAATGCGCATTGCGGTTGCCCGGCGCAGAAACGAAGCGCGGCGCACGAATGTCCCGTGCGCCGCGCGGCGGTTTCGAATGCGGGCGAATACGGCGATGAAGGGCAGGCGCCCCGTCAGCGGCCCTATGCCTTTCTTGCCAGCCCCAGCCTGGCCACAACCGCCTCCGCGGCGGCAAGGGTGTAGGCCTCGGGCGACAGGCGCGCCTTGTCTTCCGGGCTGACCACCAGCGCGGGCGCGTTGGCCAGGCGGGCGTCCGGGGTCACGCCGTATTCGGGCGGGAAGCTGTTGGTGAAGTACATGTCCTGGAAGCCCGCGAATTTCAGGCTGTGCGCCGTGGCGTCGAGCACGGCGTGCTCGTCCGGCGACACCAGCCCCAGTTCCCGGGCCTTGATCAGCCCGGCCAGGCATTCGCCGCCTTGGGTGCAGGCGATGTGCCCGTGGCGGTTGCCCCGGATCATGGCGTCCATGATCTCCTGCTCGGTAACCTGCACCACGCAGAAGGCGCGTTCGCCCCCTTCGGCAATGAACCTGTCCGCCAGCGCCTTCACGCGCGGGAAGGACACCGGGTTGCCGATCATGGCCGCCTGGGCCACGCTGGGCTGCACGGTGACGGGGGCGTACGTGCGGGTGGCCGGGTCCGGCTGGCTGTAGTAGCGCCACACCGGGTCGGCATGGTGCGACTGCACGCCGATGACCCGCGGCAGGGCGTCGATGACGCCAAGGCGCAGCAGTTTCAGGAAGCCCGCCATGATGGCCGTGACGTTGCCCGCGTTGCCGATGGGCACGAACACGCACTGGCCCTTCATGTCCCAGCCGTACCACTGGGCCACCTCGAAGGCGTACGATTCCTGCCCCAGGATGCGCCAGCTGTTCTTGGAATTCAGCAGGGCCACCCGGTAGTTTTCGGCCAGGTGTTCCACCACCTTCATGCAGTCGTCGAACACGCCGGGAATTTCCAGCACCGTGGCCCCGCTGCCGAGCGGCTGCGAAAGCTGCTGCGGGGTGACCTTGCCGTGCGGCAGCAGCACCACCGACTTCACCGGCCCGCCCACGTACGAGGCGTACAGTGCTGCGGCGGCGGAGGTGTCGCCCGTGGATGCGCACACGGTCAGCACCTCGTCCCAGCCGTGCTTGCGCACCAGCGCCTTCAGGTAGCTGAACGCGCAGGCCATGCCCCGGTCCTTGAACGAGGCGCTGGGGTTCTGCCCGTCGTTCTTGAAGGCGAAGGGAACGCCCACGGCGTCGCGCAGCACGGGGGCCGCCTCGACGATGGGGGTGTTGCCCTCGCCAAGGTACACGATGTCCTCTTCTTCCAGCACCGGGGCCATCAACTCGTAGAAGCGGAAGATGCCGCGCAGGGCGGTGGTGCGGGTGGCGGCGCGGGCGTCGAACAGGGCGCGCCATTCCGGGCCGGTGCGCAGGGCCGCCAGCTTGTCGAAATCTAGGTCTTCCAGCAGGTATACCCCGCCGCAGCCGGGGCAGGTGTACAGCAGTTCGTCGATGCCGCGGCGCTCTCCGCAGCCGAGGCAGACGTACTCCATCCGCGTGCGCGCGGTCGGAAAGTCGTGACCGGGTGCGGGACAGGGCATGGGACTGGACGTGGGACAGGGCATGGGGCCGGTCTCCTTGAAATCGTGCAATGCAGCAGTTGTGGCGCCTTGCCGTGGCACCGGCAACAAAGCCGAGGCGGCGCCGTGAAAGCTACTTTTCCGGCGCGGCGCCGGGTTCGCCGTGCGCGGCGCAGCCGCACCCGCAGGGGGCCTGGCCGTCGACCGGATCTGTCTGCCCAGCCTGATCGGTGGACGTGGCGTCGTCAGCCGCGCAGCCGGTGGGCGTCGCGTCGTGGTGTTTCTTCTGCCAGGGCTTTTCCTCGCCGCGCGCCAGTCGCCCGATGTTCTCGCGGTGGCTCCAGTACACCAGGGCCATGACCACCAGCGCCAGCGGCAGCAACTTCCACTTGCCGTACACCAGCAGGAACACGGGCAGGGCCGTGACCAGGGTCAGCGAGCCCAGCGAGACGAAGCCGGACCGCCAGATAACCAGCAGGCAGGCAATGCCCGCCAGCACCAGTTGCCCGAAGGCCAGCGGAATGAACACGCCCACCGTGGTGGCCACGGCCTTGCCCCCCTTGAAGCCCAGGAAGCAGGAGTGCAGGTGCCCGATCAGGGCGGCCAGCGCCGTCAGGCTGTGAAACAGCGCCGAATCGCTGAAGGACAGGGCGATGGCCACGGGCAGCGCGCCCTTCAGCGCGTCGCACAGCAGGGTGGCCACGCCCCACTTTGTGCCGCACAGCCGGGCCACGTTGGTGGCGCCCACGTTGCGGCTGCCGCCGGTGCGCGGGTCCACCCCGCAGAAGGTGCGGGCGAACACCAGCCCGAAGGGGATGGAGCCCATGACGTAGGCGATGGCGATCCAAAGCAGGTTACCCATCATGATCGTGCCTCCTGCGGGGGCTGGGCGGGTGAAATGTCGTTGCCACGGTCATCCGTGCGGGGGCGCGCCGTCCCTTCGGGAACGCGCACCGTGCCGGGCCACAATGCCGTCACTCTTCTTCCGCGTCCAGTATCTGGATTTCGTTGTTCAGCGGGTGGATCTTGCCCACCCGCACCCGGAAGTGCTGGCCGGGGTTCACCTTGTCGCCAAAGGTGGAGCGCCGCCCGCGCAGGAACAGCTGTTCGCGCGGCAGGCTGACGGTGACGAAGGCGTCGTTTTCTTCCGTGACCACGGCGTGCCACCATGTCTTGTCGCCCTTCTGGCGAAAATGCAGCAGCTTCCAGTAGCGCGGGCGAAAGCGCTGCACCTGCCCCGCCGCGTCCAGCCGGGCGTTCAGCAGGGGCAGCATGGCGTCCAGTTCCTCGCGGGTCCAGCGCCCCTGCCCTGTGGCCAGCGCGTGCAGCACCTGGGTTTCGTTGATCAGGTCCGGGTAGCGGCGCAGCGGCGAGGTGACCGGGCTGTACGCGGGCATCCCGATGCCTGCATGGGGCCGGGGCGAGGTTTCCAGCAGCGACGAGGCCAGGGCCTTGACCACCCGCGCCACCTCGTGCGGGGCGCGCCACACTCCGGCGTATTCGCGGGGAATGCCCACGTCCTGGGTGCGATGCAGCAGGGCCACGCGGTTCTCTCCGGCCCAACGGGCCACCCCGGCGTTGGCGAGGATCATCATCTCCGCAACGATGGACTGGCTGCGCGGGGTGACCGGCTGGTCCGCGATGTCCACCACGGTGGCGGAGCCTTCGCCGGACAACGTCACTTTCGGATCGTCGCGTTCGATGATCACCGCCCCGCGTCCGATGCGGTGGGCTTGCAGGGCGCGGGCCAGCCTGTCGGCCACGGCCAGCCGGTCCGCGTGGGGGGCCGCCGAGTTGTCCGGCAGGGGGATGGGCGCGGCGGT
>NZ_VRYY01000179.1 GCF_015731765.1 Nitratidesulfovibrio oxamicus | reverse complement strand
CAGCCCGGCGGCATGCGCCGCGAAGCCGACTACGGCGCCCAATCCGGCTCCGGCGCCGGGTGGGATGCCCTGCGCAATGCCCCGACAGCCGCCGCCGATGCGCAGCCCGCCTCGTCCGGCATTCCCGAGGGTTTCGACACTGAAGACTTCCTGCGCGGGGCCAAGCTGGCCTACAACCGCCTGCAAGCCTCGTGGGACCGGCGCGACCTGGACGACATCGCCCAGTTCACCACCCCCGAGATACTCAAGGACATCACCCAGCAGGCCAAGGAAGATCCCGGCCCCTCGCGCACCGAGGTGCTGTACTGCAACGCCAGCGTGCTGTCCGTCACCGAAGAAAAGGACCGCAGCGTGGCCACGGTGTTCTTCGACGTGCTGATGCGCGAGGACGCCCAGGCCGATGCGCCCAGCCAGGTGCGCGAGGTGTGGCACTTCGTGCGCACCGGCACCGAGATGTGGCGGCTGGACGGCATCCAGCAGGTGGAAATGTAGCATCGCGTCGATGACGGGTGCAGACGGCTTGCGGCGGGGATGCTGCCGGGCGCCGGGTGCGCCGAGTGACGTTGAAGGGGCGGTTTCCCGTGGTGAACCCACGGGAGACCGCCCCGTTCCGTTTGTTTCGCCACGCTGTCGCACCGGAGCGTTGCGCCCGGCGTATCGGACAGTTGCCGGAAGCCGGCCGCGTTATTTCCCCGCCAGTCGCCGCAGTTCGTCCAGTACCGCCTGGGCATGCCCGTCCACCTTCACCGGCGACCACACCGCCCGCACCGTGCCGTCCGGCCCGATGAGAAAGGTGGAGCGCACGATGCCGGTCACCGCCTTGCCGTACATCATTTTTGTGCCGAAAGCGCCATAGGCCCTGGCCACCGTGCGGTCCGGGTCACTCAGCAGGGCCACGCCCAGGTCCTGCTTCAGCGTGAAGTTGCCGATGGCTTTCGGTGAATCGGGGCTTACACCCACCACTGCCGCGCCAGCCGTCGCGAAGTCGGGCAGCATGCAGGTGAAGTCGCGCGCCTCGCGGGTGCAGCCGGGGGTGCTGGCCTTGGGGTAGAAGTAGAGCACCAGCCATGTTCCGGCAAAGTCGGCCAGGCCGCGCGGCGCGCCGGATGCGTCCGCCAGCCGGAAGTCGGGGGCCGCCTTGCCCGACAGCGAGGCGGCGGTGATCAGTTCGCTCATGGATATGCTCCGTGGTCTGGTGTTCGTGACTTGCGGGGGAAGGGGAGGGCAACCGGGTGCCCTCCGGTGTTTCGGGGCCATGCACGCGGCGCATCGGCAGCTTGCCAGTGCCTTTCCGTGGCGCGGCCCGCCTGGCGTCCCTCGTCCTGCGCCCGGCTTTGCCTGCGGTCGCGACGCCGCCCGGAATGCGCTCCCGACGGTGGGGCGCATTCCGGGCGGCTGCCGGTTTGTTGCTATTGCTTCTGGCCCGGCAACAGGCCCTTGATGGCCCCGCCGATGCCCTTCACCGCCTCGCCGCCCTTTTCCACCGGGGCCTTGATGACGCCGCCAGCGCCTTCCAGGGTGTTCAGCAGCATCTTGGCCGGGTCCACCCCGTAGCTGGGCGAATCCAGCGATCCGCTGATCTTGATGGGTATCTTGGGCAGGCCGGTGACGTCGAGGGTGGCGGCGTAGTCCACCACGTTGCGGCCAAGGTCGGCCGTGCCCGCGCCCGTGGCGCCGATGCCCGGCGAGACGAACCTGAGGTCCTTGTTGCTGACCACGCCCTTGTCGGCGCGGACGGACGCGGTGAGGCTGTCGAACTTCTGGCCCGAAGCCCCTGCCCGCTTGGATTCCGCGCCCCTGATCCCTTCGGGGATGATCTGGAAGCCGTGGATGGTGCCCTGGGTCATGCCCAGCGATGCCGTGCCCGCCAGGGTATGCCTGGCGGCGTTCCAGTCGTCGCCGGTGGCGGTGAGGTCGGTCTTCACGTCGGTGCGGGCGGAGACGTGCCGCTTGCCCAGCGCGGCCTGTTGCAGTTCGCCCACCTCCACCCCCTTCACGGCGGTGACGATGCGCGACCTGGTGGCCTCGGCGCGGGTGTCGGCGGTGATGTCGCCGTTCACCGAGCCGTCGCCCAGGTTCAGCTGCAGCGGGTTGATGCGCACCAGCCCCTTGTCGGCCACCAGATGCACCAGCACGTTGGTCATGGGCACCTTGGCGGCCACCAGCCGTCCGGCCTTGAAGGTGACATCCGCGTCGAGGGTGCGCAGGCTCTTCTTGGCCTCTGCGGTGCCATCCTGCGGGGTTGCCTTGCCGTCCTTGGCGTCCTTGCCGGTTGTCGGGGCAGTGCCCTTTTCTGGTGCCTTGCCCCCTGCCTGCTTATCCCCTTCCGGCGGCAGGTAGCGGTCCACGTCGATGGCGTCCAGCGCCAGTTCCGCCCGGATCACCTGCACCGCGCCGGGCACGGCGGATGCCTTGCCCTGGATGGTGGTGTCATCCAGTTTGCCGGTGATGGACCGCACGTCCACCTTGGCGGGCGCGGCCTGCACATCCAGCTTCAGGTCCAGCGCGTCCAGCGCCTTGGGGTCGGCGGTGCGCATCGGGGTGCCCAGCGATTCCAGCGCCTTGCGCGGCGAACCTGTCAGGGTGACCAGCCCTTCGAACGACTGCGCACCAAGCGCGGCGGTGCCGTTGGCGCCAACCTTCAGGGTGGGCGTGGACAGCGACAGTCGGGCGATGTCCACCCGCTGCGGCACGGTGTGCACGGTCAGGTCGCCCGCCAGTTCCACTTTGCCGAGCCCGGCGGGCACCACACCGCCCTTGGGGATAAGGGTGATGGTCAGGCCGTCGATGCGCAATACCGAGCCGTCCAGGTCGGACCGCACCTTGGCGGTGAGCGAAAGGTCGGCGTCGATGGCGGGCTGCTGGCCGGACATGGCCACGGCAAGCTTGATGTCGGCGGGTTCGCCGCCGGGGGCCAGGCTGTTGATGGTGACATTCAGGTCGCGGGCGCGGAACTGCTGTCCGGTGCCCATGTCGCGGAAGGACAGCGAGGCCCCCTTCACCGACAGGGTGTCCACGGCCACGGCCAGGGGCGCGCCCCCGGAGGCCGACGGCTGTGCGGATTGGGGCGTGGGGGCTGCCGGGGCAGCGGGTGAGGCGGGCGCTGCCGGGGTCTGGCCGGGCTTGGCGAAGTCCCAGTTGGTCCGGCCATCTGCGGCGCGCACCAGATTCAGGTGCAGCCCGTCCAGCATCAGTTCCGCCACCTCCACCCGCTTGGAAAGCAGCGGCATGAAGGCCACGCGCAGCCCGCCGCCCTTGATGCGCAGGAAGATTTCGTCGTCTCCCGATGCAGCGGAAGGGGTGGCTGCCTTGGGGAAGTCCGGCGGATTGCCGAGGTGCATGGGGCCGAAGGCCACGCCCAGCCACGGGAAGAAGGACAGCGAAAGGTCGCCGTCAAAGACTAGTTCTCGGCCAGTGGCAGAGCGCGCGGCGTCCGCGATGCGGCCCTTGTAGTCGTTGGGATTGATGGTGGCCACCACGATGGTGATGGCCGCAGCTGCAAGGATGACCAGGGCGCCGATGGCGGCGGCCACGAGTTTGAGCGTTCTGTTCATGGCGGTGCTCCCGGTTGGGGTTGCCGAAGGGACGGCAGAGCGGGCCGGGGGCCGCACGGTAACGGCGGCGAAAAAAGAAAAACCCGAGCCTTCCCGAAAGATAACCCACTGGGGATGTTGGGGCAAGGCGTGAGAACAAATTGCGGCGAGGGGGTGGAGGATGTGGCCGCGATGATGGCCTGCCGACATGCCAGCCTGTCGCACGGTTTCTGGCAGGCTGGCGGTCGGGCTGGGCGGTCGGGCAGGGTAGGCAGGGCCGGTTGCACCCACGCGGCACGGACAGGGGCCGCTCTGGCGGAGCGGCGCGATTCGCGCTAGACCTTGGCCCATGAATTCCGACACGCCGCCGTCCTCACCGCCCGCCCCGTCCGCTGGCCAGCCCGTCACGTCCGCCCAGCCGGACGGGGCATCCACCTGTGCCGCTCCCCGCGCCCGCTCCCACCGTACCCCGGCCCTGATGGTGCAGGGCACCTGCTCCAACGCGGGCAAGAGCATCCTTGCCGCCGCATTCTGCCGCATCTTCCTGCAGGACGGCCTGCGCGTGGCCCCGTTCAAGGCGCAGAACATGGCGCTCAACTCCTGCGTCACGTCCGACGGACTGGAAATGGGCCGGGCGCAGGCCGTGCAGGCAGCGGCCTGCCGCCTGGACCCGGACGTGCGCATGAACCCGGTCTTGCTGAAGCCCTGTTCCGACGTGGGCTCGCAGGTCATCGTCATGGGGCGGCCCGTGGGCGTCATGCGGGTGCGCCAGTACGTGGACTACAAGCCCCGGGCGCGCGACGCGGCCTTTGCCGCCTACGACAGCCTGGCGGCGGAGCACGACGTGATGGTCATCGAGGGGGCGGGCAGCCCGGCGGAAATCAACCTGAAGGCCCACGACATCGTGAACATGGCCATGGCCCGCCATGCCGGGGCGCGGGTGCTGCTGGTGGGCGACATCGACCGGGGCGGGGTGTTCGCCGCGCTGGTGGGCACCATGGAACTGCTGGAGGACTGGGAACGCAATCACGTGGCGGGCTACCTGCTGAACAAGTTCCGGGGTGACGCCAGCCTGCTGGACCCGGCGCTGGACTTCATGAAGCAGCGCACCGGGCGGCCCGTGCTGGGCGTGGTGCCCTACCTGCGCGACCTGGGCCTGCCGGAAGAGGATTCCGTGTCCTTCAAGGAAGGACTGCCCGGCCTGCGCGGCTTGCGAGACGGGGCCGCGGGCGAGGGCGGCGTGGTGCCCGATACCCTGCCCGCCATCGTGCTGGACATCGTGCTGGTGGACCTGCCGCACATCAGCAATTTCACCGACGTGGACGCCCTGCGCGGCGAACCGGACGTGCGGCTGCGCGTGGCCCGCACCCCGGCGGACCTGCCAGCCCCGGGCGGCAGGATGCCC
>NZ_VRYY01000178.1 GCF_015731765.1 Nitratidesulfovibrio oxamicus | reverse complement strand
CGGTGGCGCCTGTCCGCGTGGCGCGGCCCGCAACGTGGCGGGCGCAGATGGGGCGGGCGCATGCCACCGGCCCGCGTCGAAGGCCGCGGACGTGCCTTGCCCTGCCCAAAGCTTCGAGGTGCCGGAAGGGGTCAAGCACCTCACGTCGGAACAACTTGATGAGTTGACGGCCACCTTCCTCGCCTGGTTCGGCGCGGCGTCCACGCCGGTGCAGCGCCGTTCGCGCGGGCGGCTGTGGATTGCCTTCCTGATGCTGCGCCACGGCGCGTTACGGCTTGGCGAGGTGCTGGCCCTGGATGATGCCGCCGACCTCGACCCGGTGCGCCAGCAGGTCATCGTGCGCGGCCACGGCGGGCGCGAAATCCAGATGCCCGGCCCGGTCATGCGCGAGGTGCAGGGGGTGCTGGACGACCCCATGATGTTCGGCCTGCGCGGGCGCGTCTTTCGCATGGACCAGGGCTACGTGCGCCGCAAGTTCTACGAGCGCGCCGCGGAATGCTCCATCCCCAAGGAATACCTGAACCCGCGCGTCATCCGGCATTCGCGGGCCGTGGAATTGTTGCGCGGCGGCGTGCCGCTGAAGATCGTGCAGGGCATCCTGGGCCACCAGAGCATGAACCAGACGGCCAGCTACCTGCGCTTTTCAGACGATGACGTGCGGCGTATCGTGCATCATTACCTGAACAAGGAGACCCGGATGAAGACCAGCGCACGCAACGCGTTCACCGGCAGGGTCACGTCCGTCGTCAGGGACGGGCTGCTGGTGGAGGTGGAACTGACCACCAACAGCGGGCTGAAGGTGGTTTCGGTGATAACCGAGGAAAGCGCCCAGAACCTTGGCGTGAGCACCGGCAAGGTGATGACTGCCACGGTGAAGGCGCCGTGGGTGATCCTGGCCCGCGAGGAAAACCGGCTGAAGACCAGCGCCCGCAATCGCTACGCGGGCAAGGTGGCGCGGGTGAACCGTTCCGAGATCGCCGCCGAGGTGGTGGTGGACCTGCCAGAAGGCACCACCGTGTGCGCCCTGCTGACCGTGGAAAGCGTGAAGACGCTGGACCTTGCGCCGGGCACGGACATTCTGGTGATGTTCAAGGCGTTCTCGGTGATCCTGAACGTGGAATAGCGCGGCGGAAAACGCCCAGATTTGTGAGCATGACATGTGGGCATGACGCGGGGGTGCATGCCGCCCGCCAGCGGAAAGAGCCGCCGCCCCTGGGGGCGGCGGCTCTTTCGCAATGGAGGGACGGGCGAACGGATGATGCCCGATGACCCGTGACTGCCGGACGCACGAGGCGGCGCACCCGGGGTACCCCCGCCCCGGGCCATGCTGACGCGCACGGCCCGGCGGGAAAGGAAAAGCGTGGGGGAAAAACCGGGCGTCGGACAAATCATCCAATCCGTCTGATCCGCCTTCACCTAATTCATCAGGGCCATGAGCAGCCCCAGCGCAGGCCTTCCTTCCGTCCTCAGTTCGCGGAAGTTCAGGCGATGGCGGATGCGTCCGTCCTCGTACAGCACCAGGGTGTCGGCAAAGGCGTCCACGTCGTCCGGGTCGTGGGTGATGATGATGGCCGGAATGTCGAAGTGCGCGAACAGCCGGGAGAATTCCTTGCGCATGCGCACCCGCAGCAGCGGGTCCAGGGCAGAGAACGGCTCGTCCAGCAGAAGCGCGCGCGGGTTGGTGGCAAGGGCGCGGGCCAGCGCGGTGCGCTGGCGCTGCCCGCCGGAAATGTTGCCCGGCAGGTTGTGGGCCACGTGGTCTATCTCGAACAGTTCCAGCAGTTCGTCCACGCGTCGCTTGCCGCTTGCGCCGTCGGCCACGGCCCCGCGTCCCTTCCCGGCTCCTGACTGCCCTGCCACTGACGCCCTCCGCCCGGCCCCCAGGCCGAATTCCACGTTCTTGCGCACCGACAGGTGCGGGAACAGGGCGTAGTCCTGGAACACGTAGCCGATACCCCTGTCGCGCGCGGGACTGTCGATGCCCGCCGCCGTATCCAGCAGGGTGGTGCCGTTGATGACGATGCGCCCCTCGCGGGGGTGCATCAGCCCGGCGATGGCCTGCAGGGTCAGGGTCTTGCCCGAGCCGGAATGGCCGAACAGCACCAGGATGCGGTCCTCGGTGGCGAAGGACACGTCGATCTTGAAGCCTCTGCCCCCAGTCTTCTTGACCCCGCGGGCCGGGGGCAGGCGATGGGTGATGGAAACGTCTATCATCACGCCCCCCTGCCGAAGGAAAGTCCGCCGGTGGCCAGTTTGTCCGCAAGGATCAGCACGCCCATGCACAGCAGTGAGGTGGCGATGACCAGCGCCAGCGCCTGCGCATCGTCGCCGGCCTGAAAGGCGGAATAGATGGCCAGCGACAGGGTTTGGGTGCGGCCCGGCAGGTTGCCCGCGATCATCAGCGTGGCGCCGAATTCGCCCATGCCCCGCGCAAAGGCCAGCATGACACCGGCCAGTATGCCGCGCCACGCAAGGGGCAGCGACACCCGCAGGAACACCTTCCACTCCGATGCGCCCAGGGTGCGGGCCGCGTTTTCCAGATTGTGGTCCACGGCTTCCAGCGCGGCGCGGGCCGATTTGTAGATGAGCGGAAAGACCACCACGGTGGCCGCCACCACTGCGCCTTCCCACGAGAACATCAGGTTGATGCCGAATTCGGCCAGCCACGGCCCCAGCAGGCCGCGCCGCCCCACCAGCAGGATGAGGTAGTAGCCGATTACCGTGGGCGGCAGCACCAGCGGCAGGGCGCACAAGGCATCCACCCAGGTGCGGCCCGGAAAGGGGCGACGTGCGATGCACCACGCCGTCAGGATGCCGAGCACGGAAGACACCGCCGTGGCAATGCCCGCCACCTTCAGCGTGAGCAGGATGACGGAGACCTTCAGCGTGCCCGCCGTCAGCAGGGGGGAAAGGAAATCCATGGCCCGACTGTGGCGAAAAGGCCGGGGGGCCGCAACAGAGGCACGAAAACTTTCGTCTTGGTGACCGTGGCGCGGGGCAGTGACACGGTCAGCGGCATGCTGTCGGAAAAGGCCCCGGGCGCGATGCCTGCGGGCGCGGCACACACGGGAATGACCCCGATTCGCCAAAGAAAAAGGGGAAGGGCCGTGTGGCCCTTCCCATGCGCAACAATTGGACAATACCAATAAAGGTTTCGGGGGGAGGGTGCCCCGCCCCGGAAGACTCCGGACCTGCTGGCAGGCTGGCCCCTACCCTTCGCACTTGGCGGTCAGCGCGGCAGCCACGCTCTTGCCCAGTTCGAAGCACTTTGCGTAGGTGTCGTGGGTGGGCACGTGCTTCACCTTTACCGGTTCGGCGGGCAGTTCCATGCCCATGGATTCCAGCCATTCGGTGATGGCCTTCACCGATTCGCCGGACCAGCCGAACGAGCCGAACGCCGCGCCGATGCGGTTTTGCGGACGCAGGCCCTTCATGTAGGTGAGCATCTTGGCCACTTCGGGCAGGATGCCGTTGTTGTGGGTGGGCGAACCCACGATCACCGCGCCGCAGTCGGCCAGTTCGGTCATCACCGCGCTGTGGTGGTTGGCCTTCAGCCACATGATGCGGGTGGGCACGCCGCCCGCCTCCAGCCCGTCGGCGATGGCGTGGGCCATCTTTTCGGTGGAGTGCCACATGGTGTCGAACACGATGACGGCGCGCTTCTGCGGCTTCTGCTCGGCATAGCGGCGGTAGGTGTCGAAGGCGAACTGCACTTCGTCATGGCCGCGGAAGATCAGCCCGTGGTCGGGGGCCAGCATGTCGATGTCCAGCTTCAGCTCGGCGATGGCGTCCAGCGTCTTCAGCACGATGGGCGAGAAGGGCAGCACGATGTTGTGATAGTACTCCTTCATGGCGTGCAGCAGCGCGGAGCGGTCTATCTCGTCGGCGTAGCGTTCGGTGCTGGCGATGTTCTGGCCGAAGGCGTCGTTGCAGATCAGCAGCTTGTCTTCGGGAATGTACGACACCATGCTGTCGGGCCAGTGCAGCATGCGCGTTTCCACAAAGGTCACGGTGCGCTTGCCGAGGCTGATGGAGTCGCCGGTCTTGACCACCTGCACGGGCCAGCCGGTGATGTCGAAGTGGGCTTCCATGGCCTTCAGGCCCATGGGCGAGCAGAAGATCTTTTCGGGCTTGCAGCGGGCAACCATGTCCGCCAGGGCGCCGGCGTGATCGGGCTCCAGGTGGTTGCAGACGATGTAGTCGATCTTCTCGGGCGCCACCACCTGGGACAGGCGGCAGAGCATGGTGGGCAGGAATTCGTGTTTCACCGTGTCGAACAGGGTGACCTTTTCGTCCATGACCACGTAGGCGTTGTACGTGGTGCCCTGCGGCGACAGGGAATAGCCGTGGAAGTCGCGGCTGTTGTGGTCGACAACGCCGACCCAGTGGATGTCCTTCTTTATTTCAAGGGCGTGCATGTTCTACCTCGCGAAGCGGGTGCGGTGGGTGTGCGCGGGGGGCGCGGCATGCCGGCGAGCATGCGCAAGAGGGCTGACCAAAGGAGTAAGTAAATTCCGAGGGTGGGGCAAGGGGGGCGATGCCTGATGCGTGGTGCGGGCTGGCGCGCGGTGCGTGCCCGGCTGGCGGCGCCGCCGTGCCGTCCCTGTGCCTGAACCCGAAAGGCTTGGACGCAGAAGGGAGGCGCACCACCCTGCGGCGGCGCGGCCTCCCCTGTCGGTCGGAAGCTCGAACTCCCTAGGCGGGTTCGAATTCGGACTTGGGCGCGCCGCAGATGGGGCACACCCAGTCGGCGGGCACGTCTTCGAAGGCGGTGCCGGGCTTCACGCCGTTGTCGGGGTCGCCTTCGGCGGGATCGTACTCGTAGCCGCAAACGGTGCAGACGTACTTTTTCATGATTCGTTCCTCGTTGTCGGGTGGTTGCGTTGCGGGCGCGCGCCGCTGCCTGGCATCAGGCTGCCGCCCGCCGGGTGCGGCGGGGACGGCTGCCGCC
>NZ_VRYY01000177.1:2500-4983 GCF_015731765.1 Nitratidesulfovibrio oxamicus | reverse complement strand
GCATCCCTTTGAGAATAAGTGCTGGCATCGGCCTACTTTCCCACGCAAGAGTACGCAGTATCATCGGCGATGGAGGGCTTAACTTCCGAGTTCGGAATGGGATCGGGTGTACCCCCTCCTCCATGGACACCAGCACAAATTTCTGGTCACCGTCCGGGAAGGCTGGCTATTGTGCGCCGCCACATCGTCCGGGACCGAAAGATGTAATCAAACAGGGTGGAAAGGAAGTGTAGAGAAGAAAACAAGGCGCACGGGCTATTAGTACTGGTCAGCTGAATGCGTCACCGCATGTATACCTCCAGCCTATCAACCGGGTTGTCTACCCGGGCCCTTCAGCTCCGAAGAGAGGGAGACCTTATCTTGAGGCAGGCTTCCCGCTTAGATGCTTTCAGCGGTTATCCCTTCCGCACATAGCTACCCTGCTGTGCCACTGGCGTGACAACAGGACCACCAGGGGTGCGTCCATCCCGGTCCTCTCGTACTAGGGACAGGCCCTCTCAAGTCTCCTACGCCCACAGAAGATAGGGACCAAACTGTCTCACGACGTTTTAAACCCAGCTCGCGTACCACTTTAAACGGCGAACAGCCGTACCCTTGGGACCTGCTTCAGCCCCAGGATGTGATGAGCCGACATCGAGGTGCCAAACCGCGCCGTCGATATGAACTCTTGGGCGCGATCAGCCTGTTATCCCCGGCGTACCTTTTATCCAATGAGCGATGGCCCTTCCATGCGGAACCACCGGATCACTAACGCCGACTTTCGTCCCTGCTCGACATGTCTGTCTTGCAGTCAAGCTCCCTTATGCGTTTGCACTCGACGCCTGGTTTCCGATCAGGCTGAGGGAACCTTTGCGTGCCTCCGTTATTGTTTGGGAGGCGACCGCCCCAGTCAAACTACCCACCAGACACTGTCTCCACCCCGGGTAACGGGCATGGATTAGAGCCTTAGACTTGCAAGGGTGGTATTTCAAGGTTGGCTCCCCCCATACTGGCGTACAGGGTTCACAGCCTCCCACCTATCCTACACATGCAAGCCCAAAACCCAATGTCAAGCTATAGTAAAGGTGCACAGGGTCTTTCCGTCTTTCTGCGGGTACACGGCATTTTCACCGCGACTTCAATTTCACCGAGTCTCTGGCCGAGACAGTAGGGAGATCGTTACGCCATTCGTGCAGGTCGGAACTTACCCGACAAGGAATTTCGCTACCTTAGGACCGTTATAGTTACGGCCGCCGTTTACCGGGGCTTCGATTCAAAGCTTCGCTTGCGCTGACCTCTCCTCTTAACCTTCCGGCACCGGGCAGGCGTCAGTCCCTATACGTCGTCTTGCGACTTAGCAGAGACCTATGTTTTTAGTAAACAGTCGCCACCCTCATTTCTCTGCGGCTCTCGTGGGCTTAGAGAGTAAATCCTTCACCCATAAGAGCACCCCTTCTTCCGAAGTTACGGGGTTATTTTGCCGAGTTCCTTGGCCAGAGTTCTCTCGAGCGCCTTGGGTTATTCACCCCACCCACCTGTGTTGGTTTCCGGTACGGTTCGCACGCGCTAAACTTAGGAGCTTTTCTAGGCAGTAGAGGCTCAACAGCTTCAGACCTTGCGGTCACGGACTCGCGTCTCGGCCTTGAAGAGGGCGGATTTGCCTACCCTCAAGCCTACCTGCTTGCACCGGCTAAGCCAACAGCCGGCCTGCCTACCTTCCTGCGTCCCTCCATCGCACACTCGCGCAAGTACGGGAATATTAACCCGTTTTCCATCGGCTACGGCTTTCGCCCTCGCCTTAGGGACCGACTAACCCTGGGAAGATTACCTTTACCCAGGAAACCTTGGGTTTACGGCGAACAGGTTTTTCACCTGTTTTATCGTTACTCATGTCAGCATAATCACTTCCCTGCAGTCCAGCATGCCTTCCGGCACACCTTCTGCCCGCAGGGAACGCTCCCCTACCGATCGCCTGAGCGATCCCGAAGCTTCGGTACCATGCTTAGCCCCGTTACATTTTCGGCGCAGAGTCATTAGACCAGTGAGCTATTACGCTTTCTTTAAACGATGGCTGCTTCTAAGCCAACGTCCTGGCTGTCTGAACAACTCCACCACCTTGACCACTGAGCATGGATTTGGAGACCTTAGCTGTCGATCTGGGCTGTTTCCCTTTTGACGACGGACCTTCGCACCCGCCGTCTGACTCCCGGGGTACATCTTGGCGGCATTCGGAGTTTGAAAGGGTTTGGTAATCTGGTGAGACCCCTAGCCCTGTCAGTGCTCTACCTCCGCAAGACAATTTCCCGAGGCTATACCTCAATATATTTCGGGGAGAACCAGCTATCACCGAGTTTGATTGGTCTTTCACCCCTATCCACAAGTCATCCAAAACGTTTTCAGCCGTTACTGGTTCGGTCCTCCACACGGTTTTACCCGTGCTTCAACCTGCTCATGGATAGATCACCCGGTTTCGGGTCTACTCCGCCCAACTTAGCGCCCTTGTC
>NZ_VRYY01000187.1 GCF_015731765.1 Nitratidesulfovibrio oxamicus | reverse complement strand
AGGGCGGGCGGACGGCCTGGGCCACGCGCGGGTGTTGGTGGCCGAGGCGGACCGGGCGCTTCGCCCCGGCGGGTTGTTCCTGATGGAGTTCGGCTGCGCGCAGGGGCAGGCCGTGGCCGACCTGTTCCTGCCCTATTCCCGACGCTGGGCCCAGGTGGACATCCGCCGGGACCTGGCCGGGCTTGACCGGTACGTGGTGGCCCGGCGAGCCCCGTGCGCCTGACAGGGGTACAGTCCCGGCAGCGCAGGCCCGGATTCACGCACACGCGGACGCGCTGGTGCAGCGGACCGCGGACGGGGAACTGCGGGCCGCGGGCGACGGACTACGCCCTTGGCATGTCGGGTTTTCGGGACTGGGGCGTCGTGACGCAAACGCGGATGCGCAGCGGGACGGGGCATCACGCGAACGCACCGGGATGTGTGGTTTCCACACCACGTCGATTGATGCGCAAAAGCCACACAAGTGCGTGAAACACACACTCTCCCATGCCGCACCACTCGCACAAACCATGCAATTTCGCAATGTTGCAAAAGTCTAGATTTTGGCACGGTTCATGCTCTCACGGCCATGGAGGGGTTATGAACCAGACCACCATAAAGAAAAACATCGATTGCTCGGGCGTTGGCCTGCACGGCGGCAAGATGGTCCACCTGACCATGCGTCCCGCCCCCGAAGACACCGGCATCGTGTTCGATATCCATACCGCCCAGGGCGTGCGCCGCGTGGCCCCCAATCCCCAGTCGGTGGTCGCCACCGGCCTTGCCACCACCCTTGGCGTGTCCGGCAGCGGGCATGACGCCTCGGTGGCTACCGTGGAGCACCTGCTTGCCGCCATCCGCGGCCTTGAGATCGACAACATGATCATCGAGGTGCAGGGCGGCGAAGTGCCCATCATGGACGGCAGCGCCGCCTCCTTCGTCATGCTGCTGCGCAACGCGGGCATCCGCACCCAGTCGCGCGCCCGCCGCGTGCTGCGCATCGCCAAGCCCATCAGCCACGAAAGCGACGGCAAGTCCATCCGCGCCCTGCCCTACGACGGCTTTCGCGTGGACTACACCATCGACTTCGCCCATCCGCTCATCGGCGTGCAGCACATGAGCCTGGAGGTAACCCCCCGCACCTTCGCCGAAGTGGCCAAGGCGCGCACCTTCGGCTTTCTGCGCGAGGTGGAGTACATGCACAGCAAGGGCCTGGCCCTTGGCGGCTCGCTGGACAACGCCGTGGTGCTCGACGACTACGCCGTGCTCAACGACGACGGCCTGCGCTTTCCCGACGAGTTCGTGCGTCACAAGATCCTGGATTTCATCGGCGACATGGCCATGCTGGGCACCCCGTTGCAGGGGCACTTCATCGTGCACTGCTCCGGCCACGCCCTGAACAACGCCTTTCTGCGCGTGCTGACCGAAAACGCCGATATCTACCTGCAGGAAGTGACGCTGGACGAACCCGCCGCCGAACGGGCTGCCCGCCGTCCCGCCGTTGCCCCGGCCCATGCGCCCGCGCATGTGGGCCACCCCGCGACGGCCTAGCCGCATCCTTCTCCCGCCTTTCCGGGCCGCCTTCGGGCGGCCCTTTTGCGTTGTGCGGGGTAGAGCCAGACACAGGCACGCCCTGCCGCAAGCGACAGGCAGGCAAACGCGCCACAGGGATATGTGCGGGAGGGGCCTCTTGCGTACGCGCTTATTATAATGATTGCACGACGCGGCGGCACGGAGCGATGCGCCGCCAGCCCCCCTTGCTGTCAGGCATCCGGCCCGAAGCGCACGACCGGCCCAGCCTGACTGACACGGCAATTCGCATCCAGCCCCCCTGCGGGACGTTTGCAATATCATTTGCGGGGGGCCAATGCCCACAATCTTGTCCCCGCAAAACCGCGCCGGACGCCAATCCGTAACGCAAGACACAAAAAAACGCACATTCCCCCGCTTTTCCCTATTGCCTTTTCCCGGGGGAGCGGGTAGAAGGCCTTTCTCGTTGGCTGGCGTAGCTCAACTGGCAGAGCAGCTGATTTGTAATCAGCCGGTTGCGGGTTCGAGTCCCATCGCCAGCTCCACAGTGGAGGGGTTCCCGAGTGGCCAAAGGGAACAGACTGTAAATCTGTCGTCGTAAGACTTCGGTGGTTCAAATCCACCCCCCTCCACCACTTGACAAGCTATCTTGGCTGTAGGAGACAGGAAGGCCTGTCGGAGAACTACGGCTTCCTGGAAGTACGGCTCCATGCTGGACGTGCGGGAATAGCTCAAGTGGCTAGAGCATCAGCCTTCCAAGCTGAGGGTTGCGAGTTCGAGTCTCGTTTCCCGCTCCATCCTAGCCCGGGTTCTCCTCAAGCAAGCAATCGGCCCACATAGCTCAGGCGGTAGAGCACTTCCTTGGTAAGGAAGAGGTCATGAGTTCAAGTCTCATTGTGGGCTCCATTTCCGCGCCTAACGATTAACGCAAGAAGAAAACCACGCCAGGGAGAACACCTATGGGTAAGGAAAAATTTGAACGCAAGAAGCCGCATGTCAACATCGGCACCATCGGCCACATTGACCACGGCAAGACCACTCTGACCGCCGCCATCACCAAGGTGGCCGGTCTGCGCGGCAACGGCAAGTTCGTGGCGTTCGACGAAATCGACAAGGCTCCTGAAGAAAAGGAACGTGGCATCACCATCGCCACCGCCCACGTCGAATACGAAACCGCCACCCGCCACTACGCCCACGTGGACTGCCCCGGCCACGCCGACTACATCAAGAACATGATCACCGGCGCCGCCCAGATGGACGGCGGTATCCTGGTGGTCGCCGCCACCGACGGTCCCATGCCCCAGACCCGTGAGCACATCCTGCTCGCCCGTCAGGTCGGCGTGCCCTACCTGGTAGTGTTCCTGAACAAGTGCGACATGGTTGACGACGAAGAGCTGCTCGAACTCGTGGAACTCGAAGTTCGCGAACTGCTCTCCCTCTACGGCTTCCCCGGCGACGACATCCCGGTGGTCCGCGGTTCGGCCCTTAAGGCCCTTGAAACCGACGATCCCAACTCCGCCGACGCCGCTCCGGTCGTGGCCCTGCTCGACGCCTGCGACAGCTACATCCCCGAACCGCAGCGCGACATCGACAAGCCCTTCCTGATGCCCATCGAAGACGTGTTCTCCATCTCCGGCCGCGGCACCGTGGTGACCGGTCGTGTGGAACGCGGCATCATCAAGGTCGGCGAAGAAGTCGAAATCGTCGGCATCAAGGACACCGTCAAGTCGACCTGCACCGGCGTCGAAATGTTCCGCAAGCTGCTCGATCAGGGTCAGGCTGGCGACAACATCGGTGCCCTGCTGCGCGGCATCAAGCGTGAAGACGTGGAACGCGGCCAGGTTCTTGCCGCTCCCAAGTCCATCAAGCCGCACCGCAAGTTCAAGGCCGAAGTGTACGTCCTGTCCAAGGAAGAAGGCGGCCGTCACACTCCGTTCTTCTCGGGCTACCGTCCGCAGTTCTACTTCCGCACCACCGACATCACCGGCATCATCGCGCTGGCTGACGGCGTCGAAATGGTCATGCCCGGCGACAACTCCACCTTCACCGTGGAACTGATTGCCCCCATCGCCATGGAGCAGGGCCTGCGCTTCGCCATCCGCGAAGGCGGCCGCACCGTCGGCGCGGGCGTGGTCTCCGAAATCCTGGAGTAAACGATGCGCGTCAATCTCCTGCTCGCCTGCACCGAGTGCAAGCGACGCAATTACGCGACGGTCAAGAACAAGAAGAATACTACCGGTCGCATCGAACTGAAGAAGTATTGTCCTTGGGACAAGAAACACACGGTTCACCGCGAAACCAAGTAGTATCCTCATAGTGCAGGGCAGTAGCTCTAACGGCTAGAGCGCCGGTCTCCAAAACCGGATGTTGGGGGTTCGAATCCCTCCTGCCCTGCCATCTCCTTTCCTAGCGGGACAGCGCACGGCAACGTGCCAAGGCGCCCCACGGCACCTTTCCGCCCGGCCCGGCGAACCGCATGGTTCGCCCGCCGGGCGGGCCGGTCCCCCCCCCGAACGATGGCAAGTCGACCAGTCGAAATGGCTCCAGAGGCGACCATGGCGAAAAAGCAGCAGAACGCGCCCGAGGCGACCCCCGCTGATTCCGGCAACGGCATCGGCGACAAGATCACCCAGCTCAGGGACTACTTCGAGGAAGCCAAGGGCGAACTGCGCAAGGTCACCTGGCCCACGCGCAAGGAAACCACGGCAACGGGCATCGCCGTGCTCGTTCTCGTTTTCGTCATGTCCCTGTTCCTCGGTGTCGTGGACCTTGGGCTGACCAAGCTCGTCGAATACATCCTCTCGTGATGGACACTCAAATGACCGAATCGATCCCCACGACAGCCAAGGCCCGCTGGTTCATCGTCCATACATATTCGGGCTTCGAGCAGCGTGTCGAACAGACCATACGCGAGATGATCCGTACCGGTCAGGCGCAGGGACTCATCGAAGAGGTCGTGGTGCCCACCGAGAAGGTCATCGAGCTCGTCAAGGGCGAGAAGCGGACCTCCACGCGGAAGTTCTACCCCGGGTACGTCATGGTCAAGATGACCATGACGGATTTCTCGTGGCATCTCGTCCAGTCCATCCCCAAGGTTACCGGATTCGTCGGCGGCAAGAACCGTCCGACCCCCATGCGTGACAGCGAAGCGGAACGCATCCTGACCATGATGGAATCGCGGCAGGAGCAGCCCCGTCCGAAGTTCAACTTCGAGCGCGGGGACGAGGTTCGCGTCATAGACGGGCCTTTCGGCGGCTTCAATGGCGTCGTCGAGGACGTCAACTACGACAAGGGCAAACTCAGGGTGTCGGTCTCCATCTTCGGCAGACAGACCCCGGTCGAGCTGGACTTCGTCCAGGTTTCCAAGGGCTAGCCCCCTTTCGATGATCTTGCGCGGTAACCATCGCGGCCCGCGCCGCCCATAGAGGGACAGAACAATGGCTAAGAAAGAAGTTGCCAAGATCAAGCTGCAGATTCCGGCCGGGGCGGCCAACCCTTCCCCGCCGGTCGGTCCCGCGCTCGGCCAGCACGGGCTGAACATCATGGAATTCTGCAAGACTTTCAACGCGAAGACCATGGAGCAGAAGGGCATGATCACCCCCGTGGTGATCACCGTCTACTCCGACCGTTCCTTCACGTTCATCACCAAGACCCCGCCCGCTTCCGTGCTGCTGCTGAAGGCCGCCAAGCTCGAAAAGGGCTCTGGCGAACCCAACCGGAACAAGGTCGGGTCGGTGAGCATGGCGCAGGTTGAAGAGATCGCGAAGCTGAAGCTGCCCGACCTCACCGCCAAGGATCTCGATGCGGCCACCCGCTCCGTTCTGGGCACCGCCCGGAGCATGGGCATCGAGATCAAGTAGCGTTTCGGATCAGTTGCACTGCCGTCCGCCGACCATGTCGGCCTTCCCGGCCAAGCCGGGGCGCATGTCTCTACCGTGAGAACGCGTGACCATGGCGGCAGGAGATTGCGAACGTCAGCAAAAGGAAAAGGTGGGTACAATGCCCAAGCACGGCAAGAAATATCGTTCGGCGATTGAAGGACGCGACATCGCCGAAATCTTCACCCTCGAAGACGCGGTGGCCAAGTCCCTTGGGGCTTCGTTCGCCAAGTTCGACGAAACCGTCGACGTGGCCATCTGCCTCGGCGTCGATCCCAAGTACTCCGACCAGATGGTGCGCGGCGCCGTCACCCTGCCCCATGGCCTCGGCAAGACCGTGCGCGTGGCGGTGTTCTGCAAGGGCGACAAGGAAGCCGAAGCCAAGGCCGCTGGCGCCGACTTTGCCGGTGCAGAAGAACTGGTCGCCAGGATCAAGGAAGGCTGGCTGGACTTCGACAAGGCCATCGCCACCCCCGACGTCATGGCCCTGGTCGGCCAGATCGGTCGCGTGCTCGGCCCCCGCGGCCTGATGCCCAACGCCAAGACCGGCACCGTTACCTTCGACGTGGCCACCGCGGTGAAGGAAACCAAGGCTGGCCGCGTGGAATTCAAGGTCGACAAGGCCGGCGTGCTGCATGCCCCGCTCGGCAAGGTGTCCTTCGGTCCCGAAAAGATCCTGGACAACCTGAAGTCGCTGCTTGATACCGTGAACCGCCTGAAGCCCGCCACGGCCAAGGGTACCTACATGAAGGCCATGGCGGTTTCCACCACCATGGGCCCCGGTTTCAAGGTCGACCCGACCACCATCAAGAAGTTCCTCGAAGGCTAAACCCCTTCGGTGATATTTGGCCCGACTGCTCGCAGTCGGGCCTTTACCGGCTACAGGCCCGGAAATACGAGTCGAAGAAAGCAGGCAGCACGGGTTCTCCGCCCTTGCGTTAAGTCCTGCCGAGACCACAGTGTCTTTGGCTCGGCATTTCCACCCAGACACACCCGAACCTGAGGAGAGTCACGTGAACAGGTCCGAGAAAGCAGCCATCATCGAGCAGCTCAAGGCTCGTGCTGAAGGCGCTTCCATCGCGGTCGTGACCGACTTCAAGGGTATGTCGGTGGAAGAGCTGACCCGTCTCAGAGTGAAGCTTCGTGAAAGCGGCGCGGAATACCACGTCGTGAAGAACACCCTGGCACGGATCGCCTTTACCGACGGAGCGCATGACGTCATCAAGGACGTCTTCAAAGAAAACTGCGCCGTCGCCCTTGGGTTCGCTGATCCCGTCGCTGTGGCAAAGGCGGTTACCGACTTTGCCAAGACGAGCAAGATCTTTACGGTTCGCCACGGCAGCCTTGAAGGCAAGTTCCTTTCCGGGGAACAGGTCTCTGACCTCGCCAAGCTGCCCAGCAAGCCCGAACTGATCGCGCGCGCTCTTGGCACGATGAACGCCGTGCCCACCAACTTCGTTTCGCTGTTCGCCAACATCATCCGTGGCCTTCTCTACGCCCTGAAGGGCATTGAAGAGAAGAAGGCCGCGGCCTAGGCAACACCGGAATCGAACCCAACCCTTACGCCAAAGACACCCGAAAGGAGCAAATCATGTCCAGCATCACCAAGGAACAGGTCGTCGAATTCATCGCCAACATGACCGTCCTCGAACTTTCCGAGTTCATCAAGGAACTTGAAGAAAAGTTCGGCGTGTCCGCCGCCGCTCCGGCCATGGCCATGGTTGCCGCCGGCCCCGCTGAAGCCGCCCCGGCCGAAGAAGAAAAGACCGAATTCGACGTCATCCTCAAGGCCGCTGGCGCCAACAAGATCGGCGTCATCAAGGTTGTGCGCGCCCTGACCGGCCTTGGCCTGAAGGAAGCCAAGGACAAGGTTGACGGCGCTCCCTCCACCCTGAAGGAAGCCGTTTCCAAGGAAGAAGCCGAAGAAGCCAAGAAGCAGCTGGTGGAAGCCGGCGCCGAAGTCGAAGTCAAGTAGACTCGGTTCGCTGCGCCGCACAGGCGATCGGAATGGCGCGGGCGAGTTCATCGCCCGCGCTTCTTCTGCTTTGTCGCCCCGTACGGCAGATTGGCATTTCGGGTGGCGGCCACGCACCTGGGGCATGTTCCGGTATTTCCGGCAAATGCATGCGGTCGCGGTCTTCACGGGACGGGATGAGACGGGTTGACGGGACGGGCTTTCCCACGGGGATGCCACGTTGGATCGGAAGCGAGTATGCGGCAAGCCGCACGGACTTGCATAATTTTTCCGAAACGACTATTCTTGCAATTTGGTCGAACCTACTTCGCACCAATCCAGCTCCTGACCCGGGCGGTACGTTGTACGCTGCACCCCTCTTTCCTACCCCCCGAACCGACAGCCTTTCCGGTGGGCGCGTCGCTCTTGTCGCGCGTCCGCTTTGCCTTGTCCGCGGTACGGCGCTGAAGGGTAACCCCCTTCGCGCGGCCGCCTTTCGTTGTCGCTTCGCCCCGGCAGCCGCGCATCACGCACCTGCTGCCCCCGAATCGCGGGACCATGGCCACGCCGCCGGTCCCGCTGCCAGCGTGCCGTGCACGCGTTCGCTCCATCCGACCCCCACGGGTCGTTCGGCCTCTCGCGCTGAGAGCCCCGCCGGAAAACCGTCTTTCTGAGGTGAAACCATGGGCCAACTCACGAAAAAGTTCGGCAAGATTCCCGTATCGCTCGGCATTCCGCACCTCCTGAACCTTCAGGTGGACTCGTACGTCAAGTTCCTTCAGGAAGGCCTTGCCGAACGCAAGACCGACGAGGGCCTTGAAGGGGTCTTCCGGTCCGTGTTCCCCATCGAGGATTTCAACCGCACCGCCAGCCTCGAATACGTCAGCTACGACATCGGCGAACCCAAGTTCGACCAGGCGGAGTGCATCTCGAAGGGCCTCACCTACGAAGCGCCCATCCGCATCAAGGTGCGGCTCGTGGTTTACGACGTCGACGACGATTCCGGCAACCGCACCATCCGCGACATCAAGGAACAGGACATCTATTTCGGCACCCTGCCGCTGATGACCGAGAAGGGCACCTTCATCATCAACGGCACAGAGCGTGTCATCGTCAACCAGTTGCAGCGTTCGCCGGGCATCATCTTCGAGCACGATTCGGGCAAGACCCATTCGAGCCGCAAGGTGCTGTACTCCTGCCGCGTCATTCCCATGCGCGGCTCGTGGCTCGACTTCGACTTCGACCACAAGGACATCCTGTACGTCCGCATCGACCGCCGCCGCAAAATGCCCGCCACCATCCTGTTCAAGGCCATGGGCATGACCAAGACGGACATCCTGGACTACTTCTACAAGAAGGAGTTCTACCGGATTTCCGACGACGGCCGTGTGTTCTGGGAAGTGCAGAAGGACATGTTCCGCAAGGATTCGGCCTTTGCCGACATTGCGGGTCCCGACGGCACCGTGTTCGTCAAGGCGGGCAAACCCATCACCAAGCGCGCCTGGCGCCAGATCTGCGAAGCGGGTCTTGAAGCCATCGAAGTGGCCGCCGACACCCTGGACGGCCTGTTCCTGGCCGAAGACGTGGTGAACCCGGCCACCGGCGAAGTGCTGGCCGAAGCCGCCGACGAAGTGACCCCCGGCGTGCAGGAACGCCTGCGCGAAGCGGGCATCGACCGCCTGCCCATCCTGCACACCAAGGGCATCGACACCTCGTCCTCGCTGCGCGATACCCTGGTGCTGGACAAGACCGCCGACAAGGAAGCCGCCCAGGTGGAAATCTACCGCCGCCTGCGCCCCTCGTCGCCGCCCACCCCAGAAATCGCGGAAAGCTTCTTCGACAACCTGTTCCGCAGCGCCGACTACTACGACCTTTCCCCCGTGGGCCGCTACAAGCTGAACCAGCGCCTTGGCCTCGACCAGTCGCTGGAACTGCGCGTGCTGACCGACGAGGACATCCTGACCGCCATCCGCGTGCTGCTGCACCTGAAGGACAGCCACGGCCCCGCCGACGACATCGACCATCTGGGCAACCGCCGCGTGCGGCCCGTGGGCGAACTGGTGGAAAACCAGTACCGCATCGGCCTCGTGCGCATGGAACGGGCGATCAAGGAACGCATGAGCCTCCAGGAAGTCTCCACGCTCATGCCGCACGACCTGATCAACCCCAAGCCGGTGGCCGCCGTGCTGAAGGAATTCTTCGGCACCTCGCAGCTTTCGCAGTTCATGGACCAGACCAACGCCCTGTCGGAAGTGACGCACAAGCGCCGCCTGTCCGCCCTGGGCCCCGGCGGTCTGACCCGCGAACGCGCGGGCTTCGAAGTGCGCGACGTGCACACCTCGCACTACGGGCGCATCTGCCCCATCGAAACGCCGGAAGGTCCGAACATCGGCCTCATCGTGTCGCTGACCACCTACGCCAAGGTGAACGACTACGGCTTCATCGAGACGCCGTACCACGTCATCCGCGAAACCAAGATGACCGGCGAAGTGGTCTACCTCGACGCCTCGCGCGAGCACGGTGAAGTCATCGCCCAGGCCAACGCGCCCTTCGACGCCGAAGGCAAGCTGGCCGACGAATACGTCACCACCCGCGTGAAGGGCGACGTGCTCATGTCGCCCCGCGAAGAAGTGACCCTGATGGACGTTTCGCCCAGCCAGATGGTGTCCATCTCCGCCGCGCTGATTCCGTTCCTGGAACACGACGACGCCAACCGCGCGCTCATGGGTTCGAACATGCAGCGCCAGGCCGTGCCGCTGCTCCAGTGCGAAAAGCCCCTCGTGGGCACGGGCATGGAAGGCCCGGTGGCCCAGGACTCCGGCGCGTGCATCATCGCCGAAGGTCCGGGCATCGTGCGCTACGCCGACGCCGACCGCATCATCGTCAGCTACGAGAACGGCCTGTACCCCGAACGGGGCGGCGTGCGCGCGTACGACCTGCAGAAGTTCCACAAGTCCAACCAGAACTCCTGCTTCGGCCAGAAGCCCACCTGCCACCCCGGCCAGATCGTCGCCAAGGGCCACATCCTGGCCGACGGCCCCGGCATCGAGGACGGCGAACTGGCCCTGGGCAAGAACCTGGTGGTCGCGTTCATGCCGTGGTGCGGCTACAACTTCGAAGACTCCATCCTCATCTCCGAGCGCACCGTGAAGGAAGACACCTTCACCTCGGTGCACATCGAAGAATTCGAAGTCGTCGCGCGCGACACCAAACTGGGACCGGAAGAAATCACCCGCGACATTCCCAACGTGGGCGAGGACATGCTGCGCAACCTGGACGGCAGCGGGATCATTCGCATCGGGGCCAACGTGAAGCCGGACGACATCCTCGTCGGCAAGATCACCCCCAAGGGCGAAACCCAGCTGACCCCGGAAGAAAAGCTGCTGCGCGCCATCTTCGGCGACAAGGCCCGCGACGTGAAGAACACCTCGCTGAAGGTGCCGCCGGGCATCGAGGGCACCGTCATCGAGGTCAAGGTGTTCAACCGCCGTTCCGGTGAAAAGGACGAGCGCGCCCGCCTGATCGAGGAATACGAACTGGGCCGCCTGGACCGCAAGGAACAGGATCACATCCGCGGTCTTGGCGACGCCACCCGCGTGAAGCTGATGGCCGTCGTGGAAGGCAAGCAGATCGCCACCACCCTGGCGGGCAAGAAGAAGGGTGAGGTCATCGCCGAGGCTGGTGTTTCCGTCACCGCCGAGATGCTGGCCGACGTGCCCCTGAAGAAGCTCTCCGGCCTGTTCAAGAACCGCGAGGTCAACGAAGCCGTGGACGCCCTGCTGGAAAGCTATGACCAGCAGGTGCAGTTCATCAGCAACATCTACGAATCCAAGCGCGGCAAGGTGACCGAAGGGGACGACCTGCCCCCCGGCGTCATCAAGATGGTCAAGGTCTACATCGCCGTGAAGCGCAAGCTTTCGGTGGGTGACAAGATGGCCGGCCGTCACGGGAACAAGGGCGTTGTCTCCTGCATCCTGCCCGCCGAGGACATGCCGTTCTTTGCGGACGGTCGCCCGGTGGACATCGTGCTGAACCCCCTTGGCGTGCCTTCGCGCATGAACATCGGCCAGATCATGGAAACCCACCTCGGGTGGGCCGCCAAGGAAATGGGCCGCCAGCTCGCCGAAATGCTGGAACGCAACGACCCGCTGAAGGCGCTGCGCAACGAAGTGAAGCGGGCGTTCGATTCCGCCGCCATCGACTCGCTGGTCGATTCCATGGACGACGAGGACTTCCGCGCCTCAGTGGCCAAGCTGGGCCGCGGCATCGTGACCAAGACCCCCGTGTTCGACGGCGCGGCGGAAGAGGAAATCTGGTCGTGGCTGGTGCGCGCCAACATCGACGATGACGGCAAGACCGTGCTGTACGATGGCCGCACCGGCGAACGGTTCCACAACCGCGTCACCACCGGCGTCATGTACATGCTGAAGCTTCACCACCTGGTCGACGAAAAGATCCACGCCCGCTCCACCGGCCCCTACTCGCTGGTGACCCAGCAGCCGCTGGGCGGCAAGGCCCAGTTCGGCGGCCAGCGCCTAGGTGAAATGGAAGTGTGGGCGCTGGAAGCGTACGGCGCGGCCTACCTGCTGCAGGAATTCCTGACCGTGAAGTCGGACGACGTGACCGGCCGCGTGAAGATGTACGAGAAGATCGTGAAGGGCGACAACTTCCTGGAAGCCGGTCTGCCCGAATCGTTCAACGTGCTCGTCAAGGAACTCATGTCGCTGGGCCTCGACGTCACGCTGCACCAGGAAGAAGGCAAGAAGCGCCCGAAGCGCGTCGGCTTCATGAACGCGCTGTAATGGCATACGATTTTGGGTAAGAGCTGCCGGGGAGGGGACCTTTTGGAAAAGGCCGTCCTCCCCGGCCCCTCCCCCCAAAACTTTTCATAAGTCTGCGCACTACGTTTTCTCCGCCCCCCTCAACCGTCGCACCCGCGCACCGCGCGAAGGGTGACGAACACGGGGTCAAGGGGGCCACAGCCCCTCTTGTGGGGGTGCAGGGGGCAAGCCCCCTGCTCACCGAAGGCGTGCAAACAACCTTTTCGGGTAGGGACACGATATGACCTTAGACGATCTGTTCACCGTCCGGGGCTCGTCGGCCAACGTCGCGAACATCCGCAACCTGAAGGCGATCCAGATCTCCATCGCCGCGCCGGAAAGCATTCGCGAATGGTCGTACGGCGAGGTGAAGAAGCCCGAGACCATCAACTACCGCACCTTCAAGCCCGAGCGGGACGGCCTGTTCTGCGCCAAGATCTTCGGGCCCGTGAAGGACTACGAGTGCAACTGCGGCAAGTACAAGCGCATGAAGCACCGTGGCATCGTGTGCGAAAAGTGCGGGGTTGAGGTCATCGCCTCCAAGGTGCGCCGCGAACGCATGGGGCACATCGAACTGGCCGCGCCCGTCGCGCACATCTGGTTCCTGAAGACCCTGCCCTCGAAGATCGGCACCCTGCTCGACATGACCATGGCCGACCTCGAGAAGGTGCTGTACTTCGACTCGTACATCGTGCTCGATCCGGGCAGCACCAACCTCGCCAAGATGCAGGTCATCTCCGAGGACCAGTACCTTCAGGTCATCGACCACTACGGCGAGGACGCCCTTGTCGTGGGCATGGGCGCCGAAGCCGTGCGCAGCCTGCTTGAGGAACTGAACCTCGAGGAACTGCGCGCCATGCTGCGCGAAGAATCGCAGGCCACCAAGTCGCAGACCAAGAAGAAGAAGCTCACCAAGCGCCTGAAGATCGTCGAGGCGTTCCTGGAGTCGGCCAACAAGCCGGAATGGATGGTGATGGAAGTCATCCCCGTCATTCCGCCCGAGCTGCGCCCCCTGGTTCCGCTGGACGGCGGCCGCTTCGCCACGTCGGACCTGAACGACCTGTACCGCCGCGTCATCAACCGCAACAATCGCCTCAAGCGGCTGATGGAACTGGGCGCGCCCGACATCATCATCCGCAACGAAAAGCGCATGTTGCAGGAAGCCGTTGACGCCCTGTTCGACAACGGACGCCGTGGCCGCGCCATCACCGGCACCAATGGTCGCCCGCTGAAGTCGCTGTCGGACATGATCAAGGGCAAGCAGGGCCGGTTCCGCCAGAACCTGCTCGGCAAGCGCGTGGACTACTCCGGCCGTTCGGTCATCGTGGTGGGTCCGAAGCTCAAATTGCACCAGTGCGGCCTGCCCAAGAAGATGGCGCTGGAACTGTTCAAGCCCTTCATCTATTCCGAGCTCGAAAAGAGAGGCCTGGCCTCCACCATCAAGAGCGCCAAGAAGATGGTGGAGCGCGAGGAACTGGTGGTGTGGGACATCCTGGAAGAGGTGGTGCGCGAGTACCCCATCCTGCTCAACCGCGCCCCCACCCTGCACCGTCTGGGCATCCAGGCCTTCGAACCCCTGCTGGTCGAAGGCAAGGCCATCCAGTTGCACCCGCTGGTCTGCTCGGCCTACAACGCCGACTTCGACGGCGACCAGATGGCCGTGCACGTGCCCCTTTCGGTCGAAGCGCAGATCGAATGCCGCGTGCTCATGATGAGCACCAACAACATCCTTTCCCCGGCCAACGGTTCGCCGGTCATCGTGCCCTCGCAGGACATCGTCCTCGGGTTGTACTACATGACCGTGGAGCGTTCGTTCGAAAAGGGCGAAGGCATGGCCTTCTGCGCCCCGTGGGAAGTTGTGGCGGCGTACGATTCCGGCTCCGTCTCGCTGCATGCGCGCGTCAAGGTGCGCATGGAAGACGGCAAGACCGTGGCCACCACCCCCGGCCGCATCCTGGTCTGGGAAGTGCTGCCCAAGGGCGTGGACTTCGAGTTCGTCAACTGCACCCTGACCAAGAAGAACATCGCCCGCCTGGTGGGCGCCGCCTACCGTGACGCGGGCACCAAGGCCGCCGTCATCCTGTGCGACCGCCTGAAGGACGTGGGCTACGAATACGCCACGCGCGCGGGCATCACCATCGGCGTGAAGGACCTGCGCATCCCGTCCAAGAAGAAGGCCATGCTCGAAGCCTCGCAGAACGAGGTGGACGACATCGAACGCCAGTACCGCGACGGCATCATCACCCGTACGGAAAAGTACAACAAGGTGGTGGACGTCTGGACCAAGGCCACCCAGGACATCTCCAACGAGATGACCAAGGAGATCTCGCACGACATCCTCGTGGACCCCAAGACCGGGAAGGAAGAAGTCAACAGCAGCTTCAACCCGATCTTCATGATGTCCACCTCGGGCGCGCGAGGCAACCAGGACCAGATGCGCCAGCTTGCGGGCATGCGCGGCCTGATGGCCAAGCCTTCGGGCGAAATCATCGAAACGCCCATCACCTCGAGCTTCCGCGAAGGCCTCGACGTGCTGCAGTACTTCAACTCCACCCACGGCGCGCGAAAGGGCCTTGCCGACACCGCGCTGAAGACGGCGAACTCGGGGTACCTTACCCGCCGCCTGGTGGACGTGGTGCAGGACGTCATCGTCAGCGAGCTTGACTGCGGCACCGTGGACGGCATCGAGATCGGCCACTTCGTCAAGGGTGGCGACATCAAGGTGCGTCTGGCCGACCGCGTGCTTGGCCGCGTGCTGCTGTACCCCGTGTTCGATCCGGAAACCCGCGAACTGCTGTTCGACGAGAATACCCTGATCGACGAAAACGTGGCCCAGACCCTGGAAGCCACGGGCATCAGCACGGTGACCATCCGTTCGGCCCTGACCTGCCAGAGCGAACGCGGCGTGTGCGCCCGCTGCTACGGGCGCGACCTTGCGCGCGGCCACCTCGTCAACATCGGCGAGACCGTGGGCATCATCGCCGCCCAGTCCATCGGCGAACCGGGCACCCAGCTCACCATGCGCACGTTCCACATCGGCGGCACCGCGTCGCGCGAAATCGAGCGTTCCAGCATCGTGTCGCAGCATCCGGGCCGCGTGATCCTGTCGCGCGTGAAGGCCGTGCGCAACCGCGACGGCCAGATGATGATCCTTGGCAAGAGCGGCCAGATCGCCATCGTGGACGACCAGGGCCGCGAACGCGAAAAGTACATCCTGCCCAACGGCTCCCGCCTTAACGTCGCCGACGGCAGCGAGATCAAGAAGGGCGTCGTCCTTGCCGAATGGGACCCGTTCAACGAACCGTTCGTCTCGGAAGTGGAAGGTACGGTCAAGTTCACCGACATTGTCGAGGGCAAGACCTACCAGGAAAAGATGGACGACGCGACGCGCATGACCACGCAGTCGATCATCGAATACCGCACCACCAACTTCCGCCCGTCCATCTCCATCTGCGACGAGAACGGCGACCCCAAGATACGCAGCGGCAACCTGCCCGCCACGTATTCGCTGCCTGTCGGCGCGCTGATCATGGTCAAGGCCGGGCAGGAAGTGCAGGCCGGCGACATCATCGCGCGCAAGCCGCGTGAATCGTCCAAGACCAAGGACATCGTGGGTGGTCTGCCCCGCGTGGCCGAGCTGTTCGAAGTGCGCAAGCCGAAGGACATGGCCGTGGTGTCCGAAATCGACGGCACGGTCACCTTTGCCGGTGAAACCAAGGGCAAGCGCAAGCTGGTGGTCACCCCCGAAACGGGCGAGGCCAAGGAATACCTGGTGCCCAAGGGCAAGCACATCACCGTTTCCGACGGCGACTTCGTCGAAGCCGGTGAACTGCTGACCGAAGGCCATCCGGAACTGCACGACATCCTGCGCACCAAGGGCGAAAAGTTCCTGGCCCGCTACCTGGTGGACGAAATCCAGGAAGTGTACCGCTTCCAGGGCGTGGGTATTGACGACAAGCACATTGAAGTCATCGTGCGCCAGATGCTGCGCAAGGTCACCGTGCTCGATCCGGGCGGCACCAGCTTCCTGGTGGGCGAACAGGTGGACAAGGGCGAATTCCGTCAGGAAAACTCCCGCGCCATGGGCGAGGGCCGCACCCCGGCCACTGCCGAACCGCTGGTGCTCGGCATCACCCAGGCTTCGCTGACCACCTCGTCGTTCATCTCGGCGGCGTCGTTCCAGGAAACCACCAAGGTGCTGACCGAAGCCTCCCTGCGCGGCAAGATGGACTACCTGCGCGGCCTGAAGGAAAACGTCATCGTGGGTCGCCTGATCCCAGCCGGGACCGGCTACCGCGAATACGTGCACTCCGACATCTCGGTGCCGGAACAGAAGGAACGCCCGGACAAGTTCCTGGAAGACCTGGAAGACAATCCGCTGCTGGTGGATATCTTCTAGGAAGGGCTTGCGCCAACAAGAAGAGAAGACAGGGCCTCCGCTTTCGGGCGGGGGCCCTTTTCTTGTGGGCGCAGGGGGGAGAGGGGGGAAGGCGGAAGGGGTGTGCGCGGTTGCACCCGGCTTCTACGAAGACAGTCCTGCCCAGTTGAACGCGTTCGATCTCGTTATGCTTCCGGCGGCAGGCAAAAGAGATGTCGCATGCTGTTAGGTACAGCCTCTACGAAGACAGTCGTGCCCATCAAGGTGCATATCCTTACATTCCCCGCCAGAGGCATAACGAAATCAAGGGCAATCAACAGGCACGACCGTCTTCGTAGAAACCGTCCCCAACAAGGCACACCGCCTCTCCCCTACCCATCTTCATCCAGCCCCCCGTCACCGTCTTGCCATCATTCCCCGGCTGTGCGAAAACGTGGTGCCTTGAGCGGGCATCCAAGACAAGGACACCGAATGCCGCCGCACTTCCTCGCCAGTGTTTTCCGCATCCAGCCGCGCCGGCCCGCCCCGGTCCGGCCTTTTGGCGTGCGCGCCCTGTCCGCCGCCAACGGCCTTGCCTCTCCCCTTCTTCTGTGCATCCTGCTTGCCCTGTTCCTGCTGCTCGCCGCCACTCCGGCACAGGCCTTGCCCCCCCGCCAGTTCGTGCTCGACACCTTCGCCATCGAAACCCGCGACGGCACCCTGGTGCTGCGCCTGGGTGTTGGCGTGGACGACCCCGATGGCCTGCGCGACCTGCTGAAGGACGGCGCCGAAATGGAACTGCGCGGCACAGCCACGCTCACCCGCCGCCGGGGTGTGCTGCCCGACGTGACCCTGGCCGAAAAGGCCTTTGCCTGCGTACTGCGACACGACACCCTGACCCGCGAGTTCGAACTGCGCCTTGAAGGCCGCGAGGCCCCCTGGCGCGACAAGAACCTGACCCGCCTGCTGGAAGGCACCTGGAAGCGTCTGGTGCTGCCGCTGGCCCCCATAGCCGGGCTGGAAAAAGGCGAACCCCACCGGGTTTCGCTGGCCCTGTCCCTACGCCATACCGACGTGCCGCCCTGGCTTTCGCGCACCCTGTTCTTCTGGTCCTGGGAAGTCGTGCCCGACGCGACCTTCACGCAGGACTTCACCTACTGACCCCCCGCCTCCCCATGGCCCGCCGCATCGTAACGCCCGACCAGCCCGCTGGCCGCCCGCCAGACGGACAGGCAGGCGGGCAGCCCGACGGGCATGGTCCCGGCGGCCCCTCCAGCCCGCACAATCCCTACGACGACCCGGACTTTCCACGCATCATCCGGGTGAACCCCGCCGATTCGCGTGAACGCAAGCGCCGCCAACGCGAAATCTACGTTGCGGCCGGCGTGCTGCTGGCGATGCTGGTGGCCACCTGGGTCGAACTGAACCTGTTCGGCGTAGATTCCTACATCTTCCTCGTTTTGCTGAACATCAACTTCATCCTGTTGCTTGTGGTGCTGTTCATCGTGCTGCGCAACGGGGTGAAGCTGATTCTCGAACGCCGTCGCCGGGTGTTCGGTTCGCACCTGCGTACCCGGCTGGTGCTGGCCTTCATGGCCCTGTCCCTGGTGCCCACGGTGATCATGTTCCTGGCCTCCAACCGGGTGGTGGGAACCTCGGTGGACTACTGGTTCAACAACCAGGTGGAAATCTCGCTGGACAGCGCCCTGGACGTGGGGCGCAGCTTCTACACCGCCTCCGCAGACCGGTTGCGCGCGCGCGGCGAATCCATCGTGGCGGAAATAGCCGACCGCCACCTGACCTGGGGCGGCCAGACCATGGACGCCCTGCTGGAACGCAAGCGCAAGGAATACGGCCTGTCGCTGGCGGGCGTCGTAACCCCCGGCCAGGTGGAGCAGAACTGGCATGCCCCGCCAGACCTGGGCCCCACCTGGAAGGAGGCCCGGCGCAGGATCGCCTGGGACCAGGCAGCATCGCAACGTTACGTGTCGCTGCTTTGGAAGGGCGAACGCTCCGACTACGTCTTCGGCGTGCTGGCCGTGGACGGGGGGCGCACCGGCTATCTGGTGGTGGGTGAATCCATCGGCGAAGGGGTGATGCTGAAGCTCGAGCGCATCGCCCAGGGCTTTGACGACTACAAGAAACTGAAAACGCTGAAACGACCGCTGAAGGTGTCGTTCCTGTTCATCCTTGCGGTGCTCAGCGTGCTGATCATCCTGGGGGCCATCTGGTTCGGCTTCCGACTGTCCAAGGAACTCACCGCGCCCATCCTGGCCCTTGCCGAAGGGACGGAGCGCATCGCGCGCGGCGACCTGTCCTTCCGGCTGGAGGACGCCGCCACCGACGAGTTGGGGCTGCTGGTGCGCTCGTTCAACCGCATGGCCGAAGACCTGTCCGTCAGCCGCACCCGGCTTACCGACGTCAACGAAATGCTGGCCCTGCAAAACGTGGAGATCGGCGAGCGCAGCCGGTACATCGCCACCGTGCTCGACAACATCGCGGCAGGGGTGGTCTCCTTCGGCCCGGACGACCGGGTGGCCACCATCAACGCCGCCGCCTGCGCCATGTTCGGTGTGGAGCCGGGTTCCATCGTGGGCCGCGACCCGCGCGATTTCCTTTCCGAAGAAGACGCGGCCATGAACCGCGAAATGCTGGACGAGGTGCGCGCGCGCCCGGGCCGCCGCTGGCAGCGCCAGGTGGAATACGGCAAGGGCGACCGCCCCCTGAAGCTGCTGCTCACCTCCGTCAGCCTCACCACGCCCGAAGGCGAGTACCGGGGCGCGGTGGCCGTGTTCGAGGACATCACCGAACTGGAACGCATGCAGCGCATGGCCGCCTGGCGAGAGGTGGCGCGACGCATCGCCCACGAGATCAAGAACCCGCTCACCCCCATCAAGCTTTCGGCCCAACGGCTGGAGCGCAAGTTCTCCGGGGCCGTGGGCGACCCGGTGTTCGGCCAGTGCACCGGCCTCATCGTGCGCCAGGTGGAGCACCTGCAACAGATGGTGGAAGAATTCTCGGCCTTCGCCAAGCTGCCGGAGGTAACCCCCCGGCCCGGCAACCTCACCCCGCTGCTGGAGGAACTGACCGCCCTGTTCCGCAACAGTCACAGCAACATCATGTGGACGCTGGACATTCCCGCGCCGCTGCCGGTGCTGCCCATGGACCAGGAGGCACTGCACCGGGCCTTCCTGAACATCCTGACCAACGCGGCGGAAGTGCTGCAAGGCCGCGAAGGCGGCGCGGTGACCATCACCGCCGTGCACAACGCGGCCCTGAACCTGGTGCGGGTGGACGTGGCCGACAACGGCCCCGGCCTGACGCCGGAAGAACGTTCGCGCCTGTTCGAACCCTATTTTTCACGCAAGAAAGGCGGCACCGGCCTTGGCCTGACCATCGTTAAGTCCGTGGTGTCGGACCATCGCGGCTACGTGCGCGCCCATGCCGTTCCGCGCTCGCCCGACACGCCCGACACGCCCGGCAGGCCAGACACCCCCCTCGCGCCGGATACCCCGGTCGGGCAGCACGCGCAGCACTCCTCCCGTAGTCCCGGCCCTACCGGTACCGTTGTCACCGTCGAGCTTCCTGTGGCATAAGGGAGCGTATACCGGGGCACCGCGCATGGTGCGCAGCCGCGGCCCCTTTCCCTGCCGTCCTCGGCACACGCCACGGGAGTTTCCGCATGCACGTCGTCATCCTTGGCGGCTCTGGCTTCATCGGTTCGGCTCTCGCCAGCGCCTTGCTGGCGCGAGGCGATACGGTCACCGTGCCGTCGCGCGCCCCGCGCCCCGCCACTGCGCAAGGCATCGTCCATGCGACATGGAACGGACGCGACGCGGACACCCTGACCCGTCTGCTGGAGAGTGCGCAGGCGGTGGTCAACCTGCTGGGCGAAAACATCGCCGCCGGTCGCTGGACCCCGCAGCGCAAGGCGCGCATCGTGGACAGCCGCGTGACCGCCGGGCAGGCCGTGGCC
>NZ_VRYY01000175.1 GCF_015731765.1 Nitratidesulfovibrio oxamicus | reverse complement strand
ATAAATTGGGGCCGGGCTGCACCCGCTGCGGGGCCTGCCTTGCCGTATGCCGGTACAACGCGCTGGATGCGTGGCGGCTGGAGGCCGGGCGGCCCGCCCTGTCCTGCACCCTGTGCCGCGACTGCATCGGCGTGTGCCGTCATGGCGCCATGCAGCTGACCCTGCCGGGTTTGTCCCCGGCGACGGCGTGGCGCATCTTTTCCGTGCTGGCTGCCGTGCTGCACGCGGTGTTCCTGAACGTGGCCCGCATGTAGCGGCGTGTCAGGCAACGGCTGTTTCCGGGGGGAGGACGGGCACGGGAGAAGGATGCATGAAAACGGGCGCGGCGGATGTTCTGCACCGTGCCGGTGCGCCGCCGCTCCATCGGGGGTTTACGTAATCCGGCCCATCATGTATGAATGCCGCCGCCGGAGCCGCCGCGCGCTTCGTGCCCTTTCAGCATCCCGCGCCGCCGGTCCCTCGCATCTCCGGCTCCGTGGACCGCGCCTTCACGAGTGCCACCTGATGAAGAAGATTCCCGAACGGTATCGGCGTAAGATCAGCAAGGACGAGATCAACGAGCTGCCCCTTGAGCGGTATGCGGGTGAAATCCGCATAGTCCGCAGCGAGGAGGAACTCGCTGATGCCGTCGACCGCCTGCGTGACGAGGACGTGCTGGGCTTCGACACCGAAACCCGACCCACCTTCCGCAAGGGCAAGGTCAACCTGCCGTCGCTGGTGCAGCTTGCGTGCAGCGACGTGGTCTACCTGTTCCAGCTCAACTGGCTGCCCTTTGGCGAGGCGCTGGCCTCTGTGCTGTCCGACGCAGACATCGTGAAGACCGGCGTGGCCGTGCGCGACGACATCCGCGACCTGCAAAAGCTGTTCGCCTTCAACGACGCGGGCGTGGTGGACCTGGGCGAGGTGGCGCGCGACCTGGGGCTTGAGACGCACGGCCTGCGCAACCTTGCCGCCAACTTTCTGGAAGTGCGCATCTCCAAGGGCGCCCAGTGTTCCAATTGGAGCAACCGCGAACTGGCCCCCCAGCAGGTGCTGTACGCGGCCACCGATGCCTGGGTCAGCCGCGAGATTCACCTGCGCATGCGCAGGCTGGGGCTCATCGCCCGCTAGCCGGTCAGGCTGCCCTCCCGCTGGCCTGACAGGCCGTTTTCCCGGTCAGCCCCTCTTGCTGCTTCCCTGCGCCGCATTTACCGCGCGCCTCCCTGCATGGCATGGTGGCGCGCGTTTCGTTTTTTCGCCTCTTCTCCGTTCCGTCGCCGTTGTCACGCCGTCGTCACCAATGTGCGGCATGTCGTGGTTGCGTCGTGACGGCATGCCCCGGTAATTCCTGTCGCCTTGGCAGTTCCGGGGAAAAATGTCACATTCTTGTAACGGTGCAACCACGCATCCGTCACCGGCAACGCACATCTTCTCGGGCAGGAAAGCGCCAAGGAGAACCACATGACGAAAGAGCGCATTCTGGTGGTGGAAGACGACGAGGACATCCTTCAGTTGCTGACCTTCACCTTCGAATCCGCCGGGTTCGAGGTGCGCACGGCCGCCACAGGGCGCGAAGGCCTGGACATCGCGCTGCGGCAAAAGCCCGCGCTGGTCCTGCTGGACCTGATGCTGCCCGGCATGAGCGGCCTTGACGTGTGCCGAGAACTGAAGCGCCTGCCGGAAACGGAAGACGTGCCGGTGATCATGCTCACCGCGCGCGGCGAGGAAGTGGACCGCATCGTGGGGCTGGAACTGGGCGCCGACGACTACGTGGTCAAGCCCTTCAGCCCGCGCGAACTGGTGCTGCGCATCCGTGCCGTGCTCAAGCGCGCGCAGGGTGTGGCCGAAAACCCCCAGCGTTCGCAGTGGCAGATCGACGGGCTGGCCCTGGACCTTGATGCGCACCGGGTGGAGGTGGACGGTGAGGAAGCCGCCCTGACAGCCACCGAATTCCGCCTGCTGGCGGAACTGGTGCGCAACAGGGGCCGCGTGCGCACCCGCGACCAGTTGCTGAACACGGTGTGGGGCTATGAGTTCGAAGGCTACGCCCGCACGGTGGATACCCACGTGCGCAGGCTGCGCCAGAAGATCGGCGGCTACGCGGCCATGATCGAAACCATCCGGGGCGTGGGATACCGCTTCAAGGAACAGTAGCCCCGGAATCAGGGCGGCGGTCATGATCCGCAGGGCGGTCATGCATGACACGCCCGCGATGCCCCGCTGCATCGCGGCATCGACGGACCGCCCCGGCATCGACGGACCGCCCCGGCATCGACGGACCGCCCCGGCATCGACGGACCGCCCCGGCACGGGCACACCGCCCTCACCGGTGGCATGCCCCACTTTCGCCAACGCCCCAATGCCCCCAACGCGCGGCGCGCCACGCGCCGCCGGGAACGAGACATGCCAGACAGCAAGAACGTGAAGATGCACGCGGCGTCGCTGAATTTCTACTACGGCGACTTTCAGGCGCTGCACGACATCAACCTGGAATTCGAACGCAACCAGGTCACCGCGCTCATCGGGCCTTCGGGTTGCGGCAAGAGCACCTTTTTGCGGTGCCTGAACCGCATGAACGACCTCATCCCCATCTCGCGCGTGGACGGCGAGATATGCCTTGACGGCATGAACATCCACGACGCCCGACTGGACGTGGTGGAACTGCGCCGCCGCGTGGGCATGGTGTTCCAGAAGCCCAACCCCTTCCCCAAGTCCATCTTCGAGAACGTGGCCTACGGGCTGCGCGTCAACGGCGTGCGCGACAAGGAATACATCGCCGAAAAGGTGGAGCAGAGCCTGCGCCACGCCGCCCTGTGGGACGAGGTGAAGGACCGCCTGAACGAGTCGGGGCTGGGCCTTTCCGGCGGCCAGCAGCAGCGCCTGTGCATCGCGCGGGCCCTGGCCGTGGAGCCGGAAGTGCTGCTGATGGACGAACCCGCATCCGCGCTGGATCCCATCGCCACCCAGAAGATCGAGGAACTCATCCACATCCTGAAGAAGGACTACACCATCATCATCGTGACCCACAGCATGCAGCAGGCGGCCCGCGTCTCCGACCTGACGGCCTTCTTCTACATGGGGAAACTGGTGGAGTGGGGTGCGACGGAAATGATGTTCACCAGACCGCGCAACAAGCAGACCGAAGACTACATTACCGGTCGGTTCGGGTAGGGAGAGTTCGCGGATTGTCCTTTCGTCCGGGGGCTGACCGGCCCGAATGGCGCAAAGCGTGTCCGTCGGCGAGATTGCGAACCTTCCGGACATGGTGCGCAGTGCGGTCGAACTTCGTCTGACAGAACTTTGCTGTCCTTGCCAGTAAGACTCGCGTTACGCGCTCGCCTGGCGGCCAAGGCTCGGTCGAATGCAGCAAGAACACGTTGCGGCCCTCATCCGTAAGGCTCGAAGACTCGCCGACGGCTGAGGCATACTCCCCCCTGACGGGCTGGTGCCCTTTGCCGCCGAACAAAAATCCTGCCTTGACAACTCCCCCCAGGAGATTTCTGTGGAAACGCATTTTCACCAGCAATTGCAGAAACTTCGCCTGAAGGTTCTGGAAATGGCCGCGCATTCGCAGACGGCCATCGAAACCGCCGTGCGCGCCTTGCAGCACCGAGACGCCGATGCCGCGCGCTCGGTCATCGCAGGCGACAAGCTGATCAACACCATAGAGTGCGAGATCGACGAACTCAGCTTCCGGCTGCTGGCCCTGGACCAGCCCATGGCCGTGGACCTGCGCATCATCGTGGCCATCATGCGGGCCAGCATGTATCTGGAGCGGGTGGGCGACGAGGCCGTGAACATCGCCGAGGCGGCCATGTTCCTGGCATCCCGGCCGCCGTTGCCGGAAATGCCCAGCCTGAACGAACTGGGCACCCATGCCGTGGACATGTTCCGCAAGGCGGTCATGTCCTTCCGCGAAAGCGACGCCGGGCTGGCCCGCGAACTGCGCGTGCTGGACAAGCACTGCAACCAGCTGGACATGCAGGTGCTGCGCGAACTCATGGACTACATGAGCCGCGAAAGCCCCGCCGTGGAACGCGCGGTGCACACCATTCTGGTTTCGCGCAGCCTGGAACGGGTGGGCGACCTGTCCACCAACGTGGGCGAAACGGTGATGTTCATCGTCGAAGGGCTGAACATCAAGCACAGCTTCCAGATCAATTCCGGCGGCGCGTGCAGCTAGCGCGCGGCAACGTACTCCATCGACATGGCGGGGCTGCCCAAGGGCGGCCCCGCTTTGCATTCGTGGGCGGCTGCGGTATGCTGTCGCCCCGTTGCCCGCCGGATTGCCGGAAAGTGGCGACACATCCCGTACACCCTTGCGGCCCGCACCTGCGGCACCCGCCCCGGAGACCCGATGACCCAATACGGCAAGCGTACCGTACAGTTTTCCGTAACGCCGGAAGAAGCCCCCGACCTTGTGCGCCGCATCGGCGAGCAGATGGCCGACGGCGTGATCACCCTGGAAGGCCGTTCCATTGAGACCGACGGCTTCGAGAGCGTCGGTATTTCGCTGAAGCGCACCGGGGACAAACTGCGCGCCCGCGTGAAGGTGAAGTTCCCCAAGCGGCCCGGCGAGGTGGGTGACGCGGGCAGCGATGCCGATGACAGTGACGGGGATGATGATTAGCCGTCCCGCGGCGGCAGGGGGTGGCGGCTCTGCCGATCACCCCGACCGCACCGGCCACTCTGGCCGCTCCGCCTGCTCTGTCCGCTGTGGCAGTCACGTGCCCGGCGACCGCCCGGATTGCGGCGCACCGAATGGTGATATGCCAGACAGGGGCGCCATGACCGGTGATGCCGCGCATGGTCCGCGCATCGTCTTCTTTACCGGGGGCACGGCGCTGAAGTCGCTCAGCCATGCCCTGACGGGCCGGACGCACAATTCCGTGCATCTGGTCACCCCGTTCGATTCCGGCGGCAGCACGGCGGTGCTGCGGCGCTATATCCGCATGCCCGCCGTGGGCGACCTGCGCAACCGCCTGCTGGCCCTGGCCGACCCCGCCGTGGCCACGCCGCCCCTGGTGGCCCTGT
>NZ_VRYY01000174.1 GCF_015731765.1 Nitratidesulfovibrio oxamicus | reverse complement strand
TGCGCCGCGCGCCCAGCACGTTGGGCAGGGGGGCCGCGGCGTTGCCGCCGCTCCAGAAGTCTGCCGGGTGGCGTCCCATCCAGATGTCGGTGCGCACGGGGGTGCGCAGGCACAGCCCGGCCTGCGGGCCGCCCTCCACGTACATCACGTCGCGGATGTCGATGGGCAGCGCCAGCAGGATGGTGGCAAAACGCCACGCCGTGAGCGGTTCGCGGCAGTGCAGGAACAGGATGGCCCCGCTGCCGTCCTGGCCCACGGCGGCCACCGAATACAGCGGCCCGCCCTGCGGCCACAGGATGCGCCGGTTGGCCCCGATGAGCCGGTAGTTCTGTACCGCCCCGCGGTACTGCGGCAGCAGCGTTTCCCACGGGTCGGCTGTGCGGTCCAGCAGGTCGGCCTGGGGCAGGTCGGATGACTGTGGCCCGAACACGAAGAACGCTCCCAGGTTGCCCCCGATGCGCGGGTTGTTCAGGTGCGCGCCATTGCGCAGGTAGCCGGTGCTGGTGCGCGCGTCGGGCAGGTACATGCTGGCGTTGATCACCGCGTTCAGGTCGTGGCGGCGGGCCCATTCGGCCAGCGAGAGGGCGGGGGCGCCCTCTTCCGATGTGGTGTGCAGGCTGAATTCGTAGTAGGCGGGGTCGATGCGCAAGGCCACGATGCGCTCGGTGCCGTCGGGGGCGTCGGGCGCGGGAAAGATGCCCAGTTGCAGGCCGGTGTCCAGTTCCGTCCAGCCGGGGGCCTCGTCTGCCCGCGCCGTGCCCGCCGACAGCAGCAGGCCCAGCACCGCCAGCACGGCAACCGTCCTGCGCAGGGCGCGCGTGCAGCCTCCCGTGCGGCATATGCCGGGCGGGACTGGGCGCGCGGGCGCGACAGGGAGTGCTGCGGTGACGGTCATGTCGGTATGGCGGGTGTGGCTGCGGTGGGTGACCGGGCACCATGACGGGTGGGGCATGGTGGCGTATGGCTACGTCATGCTGACGCCATGGCGTCATTCCGGCGCGGTAGCGGTGCGTGCTGCGGGGCTCTCCCGGACAGGTCCCCCCTTTCCGGTGCAGGGTGGCAGTGTAGGGGAAACCCTTGCGCGGCGCAACGGGCAGGTCAGGTCCGGTCAGGGCCGGGAACGCATCTGGCATGCACCAGGCAGTCAGGTACCGACGATGACGGATGGTGATGCGGCCCGGTTCACACTTCAATATTGACATATCAAGATAGCTTGATATAGGATGGTTCCATCACGTGAAGGGAGATGGCCCGGCGAACCCCGCGTTCATCCGGTCCGGTATGCGCACCCTTGCGCGCCCTGCCCCCACACGACAGCACCCGCAGACGCCAGCCCCAGGCAGCAAAGGATACGCCGTGAAGATCAGAGATAGCATCGCCGCCAGCACCCGACCCTTCTATTCGCTGGAATTCTTTCCCCCCAAGGAACGGGAGAACTGGCCCGGCTTCTTCGCCACCGTGGAACGGCTGAAGGCCCTGAATCCGCTGTTCGCCTCGGTCACCTACGGGGCGGGCGGGTCCACCCAGGACAACACGCTGGAAATCACCTCGCACCTCAAGAACGTCATGGGCCTTGAGCCCATGGCCCACCTGACCTGCGTGGGCGCCACGCGCGAGCGCATAGCCGACTATCTGCGCCGTCTGCGCGAAGTGAACGTGGACAACGTGCTGGCCCTGCGCGGCGACGCTCCCAGGGGGCAGGACATCGACTGGGACACGGCGGAATTCCGCTACGCCGCCGACCTGGTGCGCTTTGCCCGCAACGAACAGCCCGACATGGGCGTGGGCGTGGCCGGGTACCCGGCGGCGCATCCCGAATCGCCCAGCTTCGCCAGCGACCTGCGCCACACGGCGGACAAGGTCAACGCCGGGGCGGACTTCATCGTTACCCAGTTGTTCTTCGACGTGCGCGAATATTTCGACTTCGTGGAGCGGCTGCGCGCCATGGGCGTGACCGTGCCGGTGCTGCCGGGCATCCTGCCCATCCAGAGCCTGGAATCGGTGCGGCGCATCCTGTCGCTGTGCGGGGCCAACATTCCCGGCAAGCTGTATCTGGAACTGGACGCCGCCAACGAGAAGGGCGGGGCGGATGCCGTGAAGGAAGCGGGCATCGCCTTTGCCCAGCAGCAGATTCGTTCGCTGCTGGACGGCGGTGCGCCGGGCATCCATCTGTACACGCTGAACCGCGCCGATACCTGTCTGCGCATTGCCGAAGCGGTGGGCATGAAGTAGTTGCCGTGTGATCCGGCAACGCCGCACGGGCGCTTGACTTTCCGTACGGCTTCGGCAATATGGATGCTGTTGATTGATTGAACAGTTCGTCTGCGCCTCAGGGCAACGGATCGGCGCGACGGACCTCACCGCACTTTCAGGCGAGGCACGGCACGGATGGCACCCGCGCCGGTCCGCGCAGGGCTGGGAACATTCGGTCATGGTACCGGCTGCGCAAGAGGGCTTGCCAGTTCCCGTCCGGCGTGGCGCGCCGCCGCCAGCGGTCCAAGGCCCCCGGAGCCGCCAGGTCTCCGGGGGCTTTTTCCGTACGTCCTGCCTGTCCTGCCTTTCGGGCGCGTCGGACAATGCCTGCCGAACACTGTCTGGCGCTTCAGGTTTGCCTGTCAGGTCTGGCGGTCCAAGTCTGTCCGTACCAAGCCCGGCCGGGCCGTGCGCCGTTCGGCCAGTGCCTTCCGTTTGCGCAAGCCCTGCATTCCCGTTTCGGGGTAGGCATTTGCTCGCTCCACCCTTTCCGTCTCCTCGTTTCCGCTCCGCCTGCTCCTCTGGTTGACGCACCGTGCGCAAGACGGTAGCACGGCACCATTCCAGACCGGAGCACCAGTGAACAGCACACCTTCTTCCCCTCGCAACGATTCCGGGGCATTGCCCCCCGCCGGGTATTCCGCCCCCACCGTTCCCCCGGGCCCTCCGGCTTCCCCGATCATCGACCCGGCCAACGTGCGGCGCATTCTGGTCTGCCAGTTGCGGCAGATTGGCGACGTGCTGTTGGCAACCCCCTCGCTGGAACTGCTGCACCGCCGCTTTCCCGGTGCGGAAGTGCACGTGCTTACCGAGCGCAAGTGCACCCCCATGCTGCATGGCAACCCCGCCGTGCATACGGTGTGGGCCATCGACAAGAAGGAACTGGGATCATTTGCGCGCGAGGTGGCCTTCTACTGGCGGGTGGCGCGCACCGGCTTTGACGTGGTGGTGGATTTTCAGCAGTTGCCGCGCTGCCGGTGGGTTGTGGCCATGTCGCGTGCGCAGGTGCGCCTTTCGTACACCCCCGCGTGGTACAACCGCTGGCTGTTCACCCACTGGGTGCGCCCGCGCGACGGATATGCCGCCATGGCCAAGGCCAGCGTGCTGGAGCCGTTGGGCGTGCGCTGGAACGGCGAACGGCCCCGGCTGTACCTGAGCGACGCGGAACGCGACGCCGCGCGCGGGCTGTTGGCGTCCCTGGGGCTGGCCGAGGGACAGCGGCTGATCACCGTGGACCCCACGCACCGTCGCGTCACCCGGCGCTGGCCTGCTGCCCACTACGGCAGGTTGCTGTCGCTGGCCGCCGCGCGTGATCCTTCGTTGCGTTTCATGCCGCTGTTCGGCCCCGGAGAGGAGAACGACGTGCGCGCCGTGGTGGCCGCCTGCGACTGCCCGGAAAAGGTGCTGATGCCTGACCGCATGCTGTCGCTGCGGGAAATGGCCGCCTGCATCGATCAGGCCGTGCTGCACGTGGGCAACTGTTCCGCGCCGTGTCACATCGCCGTGGCCGTGGGCACGCCCACCTTCGTGATCCGCGGTGCCACCAGCAGGGCGTGGTCGTTCCCCGCGCCGGAACATTTCCACATGGCCCGGGGGCTGGACTGCCAGCCCTGCAACCGCAACGAATGCGCCAATCCCGACCAGTTGGCCTGCCTTGTGCGCCTGACGCCGGAATCCGTGTGCCAGGCCATGCTGGATCATCTGGCCGCCGTGTCGCGCTGAGGCAGGGGCATCCGAAGGCGGGGGGCCCGGCAGGCGCGCTCCGGTGTTCCGGTCTCCGGAGCCCGGAGATTCGGTCGGCGTCAGGTGCCGCAGGCTTCTGTCCGACGGACATTTCCTGACATTATAAGGCCAGGGGGGTGTTCGGGCTTTCGCGGCGGGGGGAAAGCGGCTACACTGCCGGAGTTGTCTGCCGGGCCGCCCGTGCGGTATCTGTCCGGGATGTGTCTGGATGCCGCGTGTGCGGCACGCGGCGGGCGGCATCCGGCTCGCCCATGGCCGTGCCCGGATCTGCATCCGATGGCGCATCCGGTTCCGTATCCGGCCCTGTATTCGGCTTTGCATGTGACGCCGGGGCCGCGCGGAACCGGATCATGTTTCTGTAGTGTCATGCAGCGCGGGGCAACGTGCACGTAAACATGTGGGGGATTCATGTCGCGCCACTGTCGCTTCTGTCGCCATGCAACGCAAAAACCCCGCAGCGGGTTTCCACTGCGGGGTTTCTCTTGCTCTGGTGGGCCATCAGGGACTCGAACCCCGAACCAACTGATTAAGAGTCAGCTGCTCTACCAATTGAGCTAATGGCCCAGCGCCTCAACGCGAAGGGGAAACTAAAGAGAACCCGCTCCGAAGTCAAGCGGATTTTTTCAAGGCTTTCAATATTTTTCTAAATTATGAAAAAAGAAAATAAAATCAAAATGTTGAAGCGTGCATTTTTCGATGTTCGGGTGCCTGCGGCAGTGCTTGTCTGGCTGCTTTGCGCGGCCTTTTCCCTGCATGCCGCCGATTTGTCCGTTCCGGAGGGTGGTTCGGCTGGTCTTGGACCCCGCCCCGAGGTGACGGTGGAGGTATTCAGAGAGGTCCGCGCGGGCGAGGACGGCGTACTGGCGGTGGTCTGGCTGGAAATGCCCGCCGGGTACCATGCCTATGCCAACGACATGGACGGCAGCGGCGGTAGGGGAAGCGGCGTGGGGCTGCCCACGGTGGTCACCGTGCGCGGGGCCTCGTCCCAGGCTGCTGCGCCTGCCGGGGCCGCTGGTCCCGGCGGC
>NZ_VRYY01000173.1 GCF_015731765.1 Nitratidesulfovibrio oxamicus | reverse complement strand
GTGCACGCCGACGGTCCGGGTGGCGGTGACGCCCCGGCCAGCCGGACCGCCTGCCCGTTGCTGGCCCGGACGTTTCAGGTGGCGGATGCGGGCGTCGTCGGCACTGCCGCTCGCCCCGGCCTGGCGGACATGGTCGACGGGACCGAAAAGGCGGACGCATCTGGCGCGTCTGGCGCGTCTGGCGCATCTGGGGCATCTGATGAACCCGGCGTATCTGGCACGTCCGTCACGGCAGGCGGCCCCGGCATGTCGGGCAAACCGGACGGACCCGGCAAACCGGACGGACCGGGCAAACCGGACGGACCGGGCAAACCGGGCGGGCGGTGCATGCTCTTCGCTCGCCGCCCCCTGCGCTGCCGCCTGTCGGACATCCCGCCGTCCACCGGGCCTTGCGGTGACGGCCCCGGCGCGGGCGAACGGCTGTGGGTCGAAATGCTGGAACAGCCGCTGGAAGACCTGTCACGCCGCACCTTCACCGCGCTGGCCGGGTGCGAACCGTCCGAAGCCCCCCCCTGCTTCCCCCTGCCGGAGGTGCTGTCCGGTCGCTACGTGCAGACCGTGTTCCACGCCATCGCCTGCCTGCTGCGGCCCACGACAAATGGCAATGGCGGCAACGGCCCAAGGTAGCCACCGGGGCGACGGCAATCAGCCCCCATGGCCGCGCTGCCTGACCCCGCCACCCCGCAGCGCAACTGCCAGCGCCGCTCGGCAGGCATTCGCCGTTTCCCGTCCCTCTTTCTGTCACCCGTACCGCAGGCACGACAAAGGGCAGGCGGTCATGGCGACCCACCTGCCCTTGCCGTTTTCCTTTCCCCGGATTGGCGGGGTTGCCGCCCCGGCACGGGGCGCCCCTCCGTTCCATCGCCTTCGGGCTACGCCCCCGGCTCACCGGGTTCCCTGATTGGTTCGCCCGGATACGGCGCGCAGCCGCACGATCGGGCCAGCACTTCCAGCACCGTCCTCGCGGTGCGCTCTGACGAGGCCGGGTTCTGCCCGGTCACCAGCAGCCCGTCCGCCACCACGTGCGGTTCCCACAGCGGGCCGCGCTCGTACCTGGCGTCAAGGCGGGTCAGTTCGTCCTGCAACAGGAAGGGCACCACCTGCGACAGGCCCACCGCGTCCTCTTCGGCGTTGGAGAACCCGGTCACGTTGCGCCGGGCCACCAGCGGCTTGCCGTCGGGCGTGGTGGCCCGCACCAGCACGGCGGGGCCGTGGCACACTGCCGCCACGGGCTTGCCCGCGCGGTGCATCTTCTCGATGATGGCCAGCGAACGCGCATCGTCCACCAGATCCCACAACGGGCCGTGCCCGCCGGGGTAGAACAGCACATCGTAATCCTCCGGGCGCACCTCGGCCAGTGGCACGGTGTCCTTCAGGGCGGCCATGGCCGCCGGGTCCGCCGTGAAGCGGCGGGTGGTCCTGTTCTGGGCCTCTTCCGTTTCGCTGCGGGGGTCCACGGGCGCGGCGCCGCCCTTGGGCGAGGCCAGCGTCACCCGCGCCCCGGCGTCCGTGAACACGTAATAGGGCGCGGCCAGTTCCTCCAGCCACAGCCCGGTCTTGTGGCCGGTATCGCCCAGCCTGTCGTTGGACGTGACGATCATCAGCACTTTCATGGCAACCTCCCTATGTGACGGCGGCATGCGGCCAGCCGTGGCCAATGCGGAAAATTCCGGGAAGAACGGCGTGCCGCCGGGCCGACTTTCGGAAACGGCGGGGCCGATCGTCCATTATCGCAAAATAGTGAAGGCCGGGGGAGGGAGCAAGGGGAAAGACGGGCTGCGGGCCGCCGGGGCGCGAAACGGAATGCCGGGAACAGGACGCAGGAACGCCGCCGCCATGGGGTGCGGCGGCGTCATCCACAGGCGGCGCGTTGGCCACACATGACCCCGATGCCGCCCTCGTCCCGGTGTCAGGCCCCGCCCCCGACAGTGCCGCCGCCGGAACCCGCCGTCCCCTTGTCCGGATCAGGGACCGGGCGGAGAACCGGCGGGGTATTGCCCGGCGTGTCCGCCCGCTCCGTACCTTCCGCTTCCAGCCGTTCGTCGAGGTTCAGCCGGTCCAGCAGGTCCAGGGGGTCTGTCTGGGGCGCTGACGGCTGTTCCGGTGCCTGCTCCGGGGGCTGCTCCGGGGGGTGTTTCCGGGGCGGCGCATCCCGGTCCGCTCCGGCAGCCTTGCCGGAACGGGCGGACTGCGAGGAATGCGGATGCGGCGCAGTGCCCGCCTGCGGATGCGGAACGCCGGCCCCGGCAGCGGCACCCGTGGCCCCGCCCGCATCGGTCTTTGGCCCGGGCAGTTTTCCGAACGTGGCGGGAATGAAGTATTCCGAACAGCCGAAGGCAATGCTCACCACCACCGTCTTCAGCACGTCGATGCTGTACACGGTGTCCACGCCCTGCATGCCGCTCCCCTTGCCCAACGGCAGGAACAGGTCGTTGATGTTGAACAGCGAGATGATCTTGGCATTGACCAGATAGCACCCGGCCAGCGCCCCCACCGCACCGATGAGCATGCGGTTGCCGATGTACCAGACCGACGCGTACGCCTCCACCTCGCGCAGGCGCGACGTCTTGAAATAGTTGTTCATGCGCAGGGCCACCGTCACCAGCGCGCCCGCGCAGCCGCCCGCCAGCGCCAGCAGCATCACCTGTCCGATGCCCGGCCCCCGCCACGGCAACCCCGCAGACCCCATGCCGCCCGGCATCCAGTTGACCAGCCATCCGGCCACCACCCAGAACACGGCGGCAGCCATGGCCGACAGTTCGGCATGGAACAGCATGACCGCAAAGGTTCCCAGCATGAGCCGCACGAGATACTTGCAGGTGCGCTCCAGCAGCCACTTGCGCCGCTCGCGCTTCTGCGATTCCAGTTGCAGGTCCACAAGGATGCGCGCGAACAGTTCCCGTCGGCACTGGGACGACATGGGCTTGGGGTCCACCTCGGCATAGAACCCTGCCGTGTCCGGGTCCATGATGCTGCGGGCCTGCGACAACAGCCGCTCTATCTCGATGAGCACGCGCTCGTCGGTATGGAACGGGGCAAGGCTCTGTTCCACGAAGTAGGCATCGTCCCACGAGAAATCCGGCTTTTCCAGGCGGGCCGTCACGGCGGCGTGCACGTCCGTGCCCTTGAACGGGCCGCGCGCCAGCAACCCGGCCTGTGCCGACAGGGTGGTGCGGAACTGTTGCAGGATATTGGTATCCTTGCCGCAAATGTTGGCATCCGACATGACGGTTCCCATCCCCGCCGGGCGCGGCCCGGCCCGTATGCACGTGCGCCTTCCCCTCTTCGCGCCATACCGCAGCCCCCGTGCAGCGCCATTATTTTCCGACCAACCCGGCGGTCGGCCCGCCCACGACGAAAAGCCCCGCCGGAAGCTGTCTTCCGGCGGGGCCAATCGTATCGGACGTGTCGGACGTGTCGGACGTATTAGGCGTATCGACGCGCCAGGGGCGGCGGCAGACGCCATCCGTCCTAGATGATGCCGAACTTCGCCTTCGCCTCCTGCCTGCGGGCATGCAGGATGGGCTCCGTGTAGCCCGAGGGCTGCTCGCGCCCCAGCAGCACCAGGTCGCAGGCGGCCTGGAAGGCCACGCTGGCGTCAAAGTCCGCGCTCATGGGCCGGTACGCCGGGTCGCCCGCGTTCTGGCGGTCCACCACGGCGGCCATGCGCTTGAGCACCGCCACCACCTGCTCGCGGGTGCAGATGCCGTGGTGCAGCCAGTTGGCGATGTGCTGGCTGGAAATGCGCAGGGTGGCGCGGTCTTCCATCAGCCCCACGTCGGTGATGTCCGGCACCTTGGAGCAGCCGATGCCCTGTTCCACCCAGCGCACCACGTAACCAAGGATGGACTGGGCGTTGTTGGCCAGTTCCTCTTCCACCTCTTGCGGGGTGGGGCGGGATGCGGGCGCCATCAGGGGCAGGGTCAGCAGGTCGGCCAGGGTGGCGCGGCGCTGGCCCGCCAGGGTCTTCTGCACGGCGGCCACGTCCACGGCGTGATAGTGCATGGCGTGCAGGGTGGCGGCGGTGGGCGAGGGCACCCACGCACAGTTGGCTCCCGCCCTGGGGTGGCCGATCTTGGTTTCCACCATCTCGCGCATCATGTCTGGCTTGGCCCACATGCCCTTGCCCACCTGGGCGCGCCCGGCAAGGCCGCAGGCCAGGCCCGTGTCCACGTTCCAGTCCTCGTAGGCGATGATCCAGCGTTCGCCGCGCATGGCGTTCTTGCGCACCACCGGACCCGCCTCCATGCAGGTGTGGATTTCGTCGCCGGTGCGGTCCAGGAAGCCGGTGTTGATGAAGATGACCCGCTCCGCCGCCGCGCGGATGCACTCCTTCAGGTTCACCGTGGTGCGGCGCTCCTCGTCCATGATGCCGATCTTCAGCGTGTTGCGCGGCATGCCCAGGGCGTCTTCCGCCATGCGGAACAGCTCGACGGTAAAGGCCACCTCTTCCGGCCCGTGCTGCTTGGGCTTGACGATGTACACCCCGCCGGTGCGGCTGTTGCGCACGCTGGAGGTGCCGCGCAGGTCGTGCAGGGCGATGTAGGCCGTGGCCATGGTGTCCAGCATGCCTTCGGGAATTTCTTCGCCGGACCGGGTGAGCACCGCGTCGGTGGTCATCAGGTGGCCCACGGTGCGCACCAGCAGCAGGCTGCGGCCCGGCAGCGAGAAGGCGGCCCCGTCCGGCCCGGTGTATTCGCGGTCCGGGTTCAGGGTGCGCAGCACGGTGCGCCCGCCCTTGGGAAATTCCGCCGAAAGGTCGCCCCGGAACAGGCCCAGCATGTTGCGGTAGGCCTGTGCCTTGTCCGCGCCGTCCACCACGGCCACCGAATCCTCGCAGTCGAGGATGGTGGTCATGGCCGCCTCCATCACCACGTCGCGCACCCCGGCGGCATGGTCCCTGCCGATGAGGTGCGCGCGGTCGATGCGGATTTCCGCGTGCAGTCCGTGGTTGCGCAACAGCACCGCGCCGTTGCCCCCGGCGGGGTCGCCCGCGTGCCCGGCGAAGCGGGCGGGGTCGGCC
>NZ_VRYY01000172.1 GCF_015731765.1 Nitratidesulfovibrio oxamicus | reverse complement strand
AGACCACCTTGCGGTCGGACACCGGGCCGCGCGGCGCGTGCGCCGGGGCCGATGCGCCGGTGGGCATGGCCCGCGTCCACAGCGGGGCCTTTTTCAGCGAGACCACGCGCAGGAACTGCGCACCCTTGTTCATGACGTCGGTGCCCAGCACCCGGTGCAGCAGATCCGCCCCGGTCAGCGCCACGGACACGGTGCGGCACACCCCGCCGTAGTGGCGGGCCACCCAGTCCGCCGCCTTCTGCGCGCGCGGGCCCACCTTGTCGGCGCGCAATTCCTTGATGAACGCGCCGGTGTTGATGCCCACCGGGCAGCGCGTGGCGCACAGGCCGTCGGTGGCGCAGGTGTTGTCGCCCAGGTAGTCGTAGCCCGAGAACAGCTGCTTGAGCAGGCCGGACTTTTCGTCGCCCGCCTTCATGCGCGAGATTTCGCGCCAGCCCACGATGCGCTGGCGCGGGGTGAAGGTGACGTCCTTGGAGGGGCAGATGGGTTCGCAGAAGCCGCATTCGATACACTTGTCGATGATGGAGTGCGCGGCGGGCAGCGGCTTCAGGTTGCGGATGTGCGCTTCTGCGTCGGGGTTGATGATGACGCCGGGGTTCAGCAGTCCGTACGGGTCGAACAGGTTCTTCAGTTCGCGCATCAGCAGGAAGGCGTCGCGCCCCCACTCCAGTTCCACGAACGGGGCCATGTTGCGCCCGGTGCCGTGTTCCGCCTTGAGCGAACCGGAGTAGGTGCCGACGACCATGGCCGCCACGTCGTCCATGAAGGCGCGGTAGCGGTCCACCTCGGCCTGGGTGTTGAAGTCCTGCGTGAACACGAAGTGCAGGTTTCCTTCCAGGGCGTGGCCGAAGATGATGGCCTCGCTGTAGCCGTGCTTGGCGAAAAGGGTTTGCAGTTCCAGGGTGGCGTCGGCCAGCGAGGCGATGGGGAAGGCCACGTCCTCGATGATGACCGTGGTGCCCACCTTGCGTACCGCGCCCACGGCGGGGAACAGGCCCTTGCGCACGTTCCACAGGGTGCCGAACTCGGCGGGCACGTCGGTGAAGGCCACCGGGCGGATCTTGGGGATGGCGTCGATGGACGCGGTGATGCGGGAAATCTGGTCGTCCAGGGTGGCCTTGTCGCCCGCGCGGGTTTCCACCAGCAGGGCGGCGGCGTCATCGGGGAGGCCCTGCAATCCGTCCGGCATGCCGGGCTTGTCCTCCACCGAGCGCAGGGAGGCGCGGTCCATCATTTCCACGGCGGACACGGGCTGCTGGCGCAGGATGATGGTGGCCTCGCACGCGTCGCGGATGGTGGGAAAGATGACGAGCGCCGAGGCCTTGTGGGCGTGTTCCGTCACCGTATGGTAGGTCACCTCGCTGATGAAGCCGAGGGTGCCTTCCGAACCCACCATGAGGTGCTGGATGATGTCGAACGGATCGGCAAAGTCCACCAGGGCGTTCAGGCTGTAGCCGGTGGTGTTCTTGATCTTGAACTTGCGGGTGATCAGGTCGGCCAGCTCCGGCTTGTTCATGATCTGCGCCCGCATGGCGGCCACGCCGTTGACTATTTCCGGGTGGGTGCGCTGGAAGGCGGCGCGGCTCTTGGTGTCGGAAGTATCCAGCACGGTGCCGTCATGGAACACGACGCGCATGTGGCTGAGCGTCTTGTAGCTGTTCTCTGCCACGCCGCAGCACATGCCGCTGGCGTTGTTGGCCACGATGCCGCCGATCTTGCAGGTGTCGATGGAGGCCGGGTCCGGCCCGATCTTTTTCCCGAACTCGGCCAGCAGCCGGTTGGCGTGGCTGCCGATGATGCCGGGTTGCAGGCGAATCTTGGTGGCGCTGTCGAAGATGGCATACTTGCGCCAGCCGTCGCCCAAGCGCACCAGGATGGAATCCGTCACGGCCTGGCCGGAAAGGCTGGTGCCCGCCGCGCGAAAGGTCATGGGCAGGCGGTGCCTGTTGGCCAGCTTGATGACGCCCACCACCTCGTCCTCGTTGTGGGTGTCCACGACGACCTTGGGGATGAGCCGGTAGAAGCTGGCGTCGGTGCCGTAGGCCAGGGTGCGCAGGGGATCGGTGAACACGTTGCGCCGGGGAATGAATTCCAGAAGTTCCTTCAGAAATGCCTGGTACGCGGCGGGGAGCATGCATGCCTCCTGTTGGGCGGTTGGCGGGCAGCCTTTGGGGCGGGAGTGTGTTTGCGGTCGTGGGTGCGGCCATGTCCGATGGCGCGCCACGCGGCCGTCATGCCGCGCGCCCGATGCGGGTGGGCGCGGCGCGGGCCGGTACGGGCCGTGCGTATGTCATGGGGCATCGGGGACATGGCGGACAAGTATAACGTTCCGTCATGCCCGGCGCTTGACGATGCACGGGACTCCGGGAATTTCCACCGTAGCACGGGGGCACGGACGTGGGAAGGGGCAGGGCGCGAAAGGGGTGGGTGCTCACGCGGTGGTGGTGGGAAGTGCCGACGGGATGGTACGCGAAACGGACACGGAACGGGCATGGACGGAATGGAAGGGGAACAGGCCAGGGTGGAAGGCGCGCAAGCAATGCAGGCAGCGCCCCGTGGCTGGGCGGGGCTGGCGGCACATCGACCGCAAGGCGGTCGGCAAGGCAGTGGGAACCAATGGGCAGGGCAATGGCGCTCATGCGCGACCCGCGCCGGAAGGATCGCGCAGGCCGGAAGTGCCCCCGCTCAGGCCTTGGGGTTGGGGCCGTACATGTTCGCTTCCGGCAGGCCGGGAATGCAGGCCATCACCAGGTTTACCACTGGCACGAACATCCACCCTCCGTTGCGCCCGATATCGTGCATGCGCCGAAACCCCAAGCCAATGCTGGGCAACACCCACAGTATCGAGATGAAGTTCGACATGTGCAGTTGCAGCAGCGCATCCGCCACGCCCGTGGCCACGCTGCACAGGATGGCGATCAGGGTGAATCCCCAGTATTCCTTGCGGCGCGCCCGACCGTGGCCCATGTAGAACAGGCGCACCGGCTCCAGGGCAAGCAGCCAGAAGCCGGTGGGCTTGCCGTTGCGCAGGTGTTCGGGCGGCAGGTTGTACAGGATGCGCCTATCGTAGGTGCGGCGCGCCTCCTTCCGGTTGTACCTGTCCATGGGGAGCAGGGGGCGCGCATCGAAGCGTTCGATGATGGCGGCCAGCAACTCGGCATTGCGCAGGTGCAGGGCCTGGTGAAAGTCCTCGGCATGGTGCTGCGCGATCCACGGGATCAGATAACGTCGGTCGCCGCGCGGGTGAAAGAACGACAACACGGCGGTGAGGATGACCTTGTCATGGAGCAGGGTGTGGTTGTCCGGGGTGAGCAGGCCGTGCCGGGCCAGCAGGTCGAACAGGGCGCGGTCGTAACGGTTGGTGTGCACCCCTTTGATGTGTCCGCGCGCCAGGGCGTAGAACAGCAGCAGGTTGAGCAGCCTGCCCATGTGCATGTCGCGCAGGGCATCGCGGGCAAGGTCGGTGGTGCCGGTCTGGTCGAAGAAATCGAGGATGTCGAGGGATGGCAGGGGCTGGGCCAGGGCCACGGTGCCGGAGCGGTACCGCGAGAGATCGAGGTTAACAAGATTGTCGGCGGTGTCGCCTTCCGTCTCCGCCAGGGGCAGCAGATGGGCGCGCAAGGCCACCACCACGCTCATGATCTCCTGGTCGGAGGCGGCTTGCCTGCGGAAGAACACCAGCCATATCAGCAGGCACAGGGCACACAACGAGAACAAGACGGCCATGGGAGCCTCCGCACGCAATGATTCGCTGTTGCATAGCAGCGGATGCGGCAGAGTATCAATGGGGAAATATCGCGCGCGGGTATTCCTGAACGGAAGCGGGGTTGCCGATCAACATCGATTGCGTATCGACAATGCCCCGAGGGTTGCCGGGCCTGTGCCGCGTCAAGGCAAACGGGCTACCACGCCACCGGCACCCGCACTGCCTGCCCGGCCTTGTTGGTGAACAGCAGGTAGCCCTTTTCGCGGCCATGCAGGAACAGGGCGCGGGTTATTTCCACGTCCTTGCGGCAGTATTCGGCGATGAGGTCGAGGCGCTGTTCCTTCCACCATTGCAGGGCTTGCAGGCCGTCCGCCGATTTGGGAGTGCCGAATGTGGCCTGGGCCAGGTTGTCCAGCGAGATGCGGTAGGACAGGCGGTCCTTTACCTTGGTCAGCATGTCCAGGGTGGGCAGGGTGTGCAGGTCGTAGGGGGCGAAGGGCGAGAGCACCGCGTAGTCGAAGCGCGAGATGTTGAAGCCCACCACCAGGTCCGCCGCGCGCAGGCGGTCGAGCATTTCGGGCACGGCGTCCTGCTCGTAGGGGGTGTAGGTATCGTCGGCGGCGTCGTAGAGCACGGCCACGCTCACGCCCATGCGGTCGGCCCGGTTCCAGCCGCCCACATCCGCCGCCGCGCGGCGGGTTTCCACGTCCAGCACCATGTAGCGGCCCACGGGGGCGATGCTCTTTCCTTCAGTCTTGCCTGCCGCTGGTGACGCAAGCAGCGGCCCGGCGTCGCGGGGGGATGTGGTCATGGCGTGCTCCTTGGGGGCGTGTGCCGTGGCGTGGTCTTTTCCCGGGCGGGGGTTTGAATCCAGACCGCTGGGCACGGTCGTTCCGGCTCTGCCGTGTGCATCGGGCATCGCACGGTGTGGTGCTGCCCCCTCTTCCATGTACCGAAAATCGTGACGTGCTGCCTCGTCCGGGCGCTGATGCCCGCTTCGGGCGTCAGCGTCCGGACGCAGATGGGGGGACCGGGGGGGCGCGGCCCACCCGGCGGGGTCCGGGGCAGCGCCCCGGTTCCCCACCCCCACCCCTTCTTCAAACATGTTCCCCTCTTTTCCCTGCTTCCCACCCTGCTCCAGCCCGGGCTGCACCGGGTCGGATTCCGGCGTGCCGCGGGCCATGCGGTCCAGCAGGAACAGCGCGCCAGCCTTGTCGATGGGCCGGTTGCCGGAGCCGCACTTGGGCGAATGCACGCACGAGGGGCAGCCGGTTTCGCACGGGCATTCGGCAATGGCGGCGCGGGTGGCGCGGAACAGCGCGTCGGCGTCGGCAAAGGCGGCGCGGGTCAGCC